>JBKOWB010000433.1:0-36968 GCA_046724195.1 Actinomycetota bacterium | reverse complement strand
ACCTGCGAGGAGGTGACCATCGGGTTGGCGCCGGGCTGCCCGGGCACCGAAATGCCGTACTCGACCTCGGTTCCCATGATCCGTCGAACGCTCATGCGACCACCCTGCCCGCCAGTTCGCTGCCCTTGCCCATGTGTCGAGCCTAGACGCTTGCCCTGACGTTCTCAGCGCCCCGGCGCCCGGTCCCGGCCACGTCCAGTGACGACGGAACGGGCGAGGTCACGCCTCGCCCGCTCTGCGCTGCGCCGTTACAGGTACTGACCGGTGTTGCTGACCGTGTCGATCGCGCGGCCGGAATCGGCGCCCTTGCCGCCGGAGATGAGCGTACGGATGTAGACGATCCGCTCGCCCTTCTTGCCAGAGATGCGGGCCCAGTCGTCGGGGTTGGTGGTGTTCGGCAGGTCCTCGTTCTCCCGGAACTCGTCGACGCACGAGTCCAGCAGGTGCTGCAGCCGCAGACCCTTACGGCCGGAGGTGAGGAACTCCTTGATCGCCATCTTCTTGCCGCGGTCGACGATGTTCTGGATCATCGCGCCCGAGTTGAAGTCCTTGAAGTACAGGACCTCCTTGTCACCGTTGGCGTAGGTGACCTCCAGGAAGCGGTTCTCCTCGGACTCGGTGTACATCCGCAGCACGACCGCCTCGATCATGGCCGCGACCGTCATGTCCTTGTCGCCGCCGTGCTCGGCCACGTCGTCCTCGCTGAGCGGCAGACCCGGGATTATGTACTTGGCGAAGATGTCCTTCGCCGCCTCCGCGTCCGGGCGCTCGATCTTGATCTTCACGTCCAGCCGGCCCGGACGCAGGATCGCCGGGTCGATCATGTCCTCCCGGTTGGAGGCGCCGATGACGATGACGTTCTCCAGGCCCTCGACGCCGTCGATCTCGCTGAGCAACTGCGGGACGATGGTGTTCTCAACGTCGGAGGAGACGCCGGAGCCGCGGGTCCGGAAGATCGAATCCATCTCGTCGAAGAACACGATGACCGGCGTCCCCTCGCCGGCCTTCTCCCGCGCCCGCTGGAACACCAGGCGGATGTGCCGCTCGGTCTCGCCCACGTACTTGTTGAGCAGCTCCGGACCCTTGATGTTGAGGAAGTAGCTGGTGTGCATCGCCTCACCGCGGCGCTCGGCGATCTTCTTCGCCAGCGAGTTCGCCACCGCCTTGGCGATCAGGGTCTTGCCACATCCGGGGGGACCGTAGAGCAGGATGCCCTTCGGCGGCCGCAGCTGGTGCTCCCGGAACAGCTCGGCGTGCAGGAACGGCAGCTCCACCGCGTCGCGGATCTGCTCGATCTGCGCATGCAGGCCGCCGATGTCGGTGTAGTCGACGTCCGGAACCTCCTCGAGGACCAGCTCTTCGACCTCGCTCTTGGGGATGCGCTCGTACGCGTACGCCGAGCGCGGCTCGATCATGAGCGAGTCGCCCGCCCGCAGCGCGGAGATCTGCAGCGAGTCGGCAAGGTGGACGATGCGCTCCTCGTCGGCGTGCGAGACGACGAGGGCACGATCGCTGGGACCGCCATCAGGGCCGGCCAGGACCTCCTTGAGAAGAACCACCTCGCCGGTCCGCTCGTAGCCGAACGCGTCGACCACGTTGAGCGCGTCGTTGAGTAGGACCTCTTGGCCGCGCCTGAGCTCCTCGACCTCCAGGGACGGAGAAACCGCCACGCGAAGCTTGCGACCACCGGTGAAGACGTCCACGGTGCCGTCCTCGTGAGCGGCCAGGAATACGCCATAGCCGCTCGGCGGCTGGGCGAGGCGGTCAATCTCCTCTTTGAGAGTGACGATCTGAGCCCGGGCTTCCTTCAAGGTCGCCACGAGCCGGTCGTTGTTCTCGGTCAGTCGGGCCAGCTGCGCCTGCGTTGCCGCGAGCCGTTCCTCGAGCTGTCGGACGTGTCGGGGGCTTTCGGTCAACTTGCGCCGTACCAGAGCGAGTTCCTCCTGAAGGAACGCGACCTGGCTGGAGAGATCGTTGGCCTCTTTCTCCCAACGTGCGGCGCGTGAGTCCGCCTCGTCGCTACGTGCCACGTCCCACCTCCCCGGGGGCTCGAACGTCTTGCAGATAACACTAACCGGTGTGAGCCGGATTTCGACCCGCGCAACACCCTCGTCACCGACTCTTGATCGCTTCGTTCCGGTGCCCTCAGCGGGTTGTCGGACGCTTCCTGTACCGTCGGAACTGGCCATTCTTGGGAGGTGTCAGATGTCGGCGCAGACCGAGACGGACGAGCTGCAGGTCTGGGTGGATCAGGACCTCTGCACTGGCGACGGGTTGTGCGTTCAATACGCCCCGGAGGTATTCGAGTTCGACATCGACGGGCTCGCGTACGTCAAAGACACCGCCGGTGAGCTGCTGCAATCCCCCGGCGTCCGCACGGACGTGCCGGCCCGGCTGCGCCTCGAGGTGATCGACGCGGCCAAGGAATGCCCGGGCGACTGCATCCACGTCGTCCGCGCCGCGGACGACGTGGAAGTGGCCGGCCCGGACGCCGACTGAGCCCTCCGCGCCCTCCGCAAGTCAAGACCCTTTCCGGGTACGGCGTCGCGCCGCGCGAGAAACGGCCGCGCGGCGAATGTCACAGCGCCGAAACACGACTCACAGAGTCGGACGGCCCACCAGTGACGCGACGACCCGGGAGAATTCCTCGAGCCGCGCGATCTGACCCGGTCCGCCGTCGTCCAGCGTCTTGCCGAACCGCAGCGCGTCGTGGCGCAGCGTGGCGCGGCCCTCGTCCTCGCCGACGCCGGATGGAGGCACCGCGTCGTCGATGGAACTGAGCAGCAGGTAGACATCGATGCTGTCGACCCGGGCCTGTCCGCTCGAGGTACGGGTCAGCCGGCGCCGGCAGCCCACCTCGGTGACGGTCGACAGCGGCACGACCCGCAGCGACGAGGTCATCGCGCCGACCGGGCCGTCGCCGGGCGCCACGTCCTCGCCGTGCCACAGCACGAGGCGGCTGCCGTCGCAGATCACGACCTCCTGCCAGACGCCGTTGACCTCGTTGACGAAGCGCTCCAGCGTGAAGCACAGCACCGAGGCGCCACGCAACACGCCGAACAGCGCGTCCAGCGCCACGTCGGGATCGCGCAGGTAGGCGCGCGCCGCCGAATCGATGTCCTGATAGGGCGACCAGTCCGGAAACACCGCCGGCACCTCGTTGCTGCCGCCGAATGGCGGGGAACTCATCGCGCCCACCCGATCCTCCGCTCCCGCATGTACGCCCCGACGGAAAATACCCGACTGCGGTGACGCATCACACCCCGGTGCTATCCGCCACAGTGTCCGAATCAACCGCGTCCGAAGCCACCGCGGGCGCCTGGGCCGCCCGGCGCCGCGCGTACGCCTCGGCGCCCTTGCTCGGCTTGCGTCGCCGCGGCGGCGCGTTCACGCCGGGCGCCAGCTTGCGTGCCGACACGAGGAACGCGGTGTGGGCGATCATCCGGTGGTCTGGGCGGACCGCCAGGCCCTCGGCGTGCCAGTCGCGGACCAGCGACTCCCAGGCCCGCGGCTCGGTGAATCCGCCGCGCTCGCGCAGCGCCTCCACCAGCTCGGACAGCTGGGGCGTGGTGGCCACGTACCCGATCAGCACGCCGCCGGGGACGAGCGCCCGCTCGACCATGTCGAGCGCGTCCCACGGCGTCAGCATGTCCAGGATGATCCGGTCGAAACCGGTCTCGGTCGCGTCCGCGACATCGCCGTGGTGCAGGTGCCAGGCCGGATGCGGGCCGCCGAAGAACGCTTCGACGTTCTTGCGGGCGACCGCGGCGAAATCCTCGCGCAGCTCGTACGAATGCAACTCGCCCGAGCCGCCGACTGCGCGCAGCAGCGAGCAGGTCAGCGCGCCCGACCCGGCGCCGGCCTCGAGGACTTTCGCGCCGGGGAAGACATCACCCATCGCGACGATCTGCGCGGCATCCTTCGGGTAGATCACCTGGGCCCCGCGCGGCATGGCGAGCACGTAATCGGCGAGCAACGGCCGCAACGCCAGGTACGCCGTACCGCCGCTGGACGTGACGACGCTGCCCTCCGGCAGGCCGATCAGCGCGTCGTGGTCCAGCGCCCCTCGGTGGGTGTGGAACGACCGTCCGGGTTCGAGCACGACCGTGTGCTGCCGCCCCTTCGGATCGGTGAGCTGCACGCGGTCGCCCGGGCGGAACGGTCCACGATGTGCGGGCAGCGGGGTGGCGTCCGCGTCGCCGTCGGCCAGGGTGGTGTGCTGAACGGTCACTATCTCTCTTTCATGTCTCGGCCTTCTGGGCCTTTACTTCTTGGCTGGTGCGGGCCGGCGGCCGGCGCGGCGCGGCTCCAGCACGGTGGCCAGATCGGCGACGTTGAGCACGCCCACCACATCCTCGCCTGCGGTAACCAGGTACTGCACACCCGGGTGCGACTGCACGGCTCGGACCACCTGCTCGCCGGTCAGGCCGGCGGTCAGCGCGGGCAGAGCGTCGACGCTGCGCGCCACGGTGTCCACCGCCACCCACGGTCGCCGGCCGACCGGCACACGTTCCGCGCCCACCGGATCGACCACGGCGACGATCCGTCCCGACGAGTCCGCGACGGCCAGCGCCAGACCGGGCCGCTCGTCCTCGGATGCCCGGCGCTGCGCTTCGCCCAGCGAGGTGCCCGACGGCACGGACAACACGGGCCGAGCCAGCGTCTTCAAGTCCACCAGCGGGAACCGGCTGGTCATCCGCGCCAGCCGGATCGACTGTCCGGCGCCCTGCCACAAAGTGAACACCACCAACAGGATGAACAGCAGGCCGAAGAGCGTGATCACGTGCAGCTGGTACAGCCCGACCACCACGCAGCCGGTCGCGAACGCGATGCCGCGGCCGGCCCAGCCCGCGACCTCGGTGGCCCGGTTCCGGTCCTTGATCAGCGCCCAGATCCCGGCGCGGAGGGCCCGGCCGCCGTCGAGCGGCAATCCCGGCAGGACGTTGAAGGCGGCCACGATGATGTTGCTCGCCGCGACCTGGAAGAACACCTGACCCGCGACGGTACGGTCGGGCAGCGCGAACGCGGCGGCGCCGGCCACGCCGCCCAGGATCAGCGACACGGCCGGCCCGGCCAGTGAGACCAGCGCGTCGACCCGCGGGGTCGGGGCGTCACGGTCCATCTCGGTCCAGCCGCCGAGCAACTCGAGCGTGATGCCGCGAACCACGATGCCGTACCGGCGGGCGGTTATGGCATGCCCGAGTTCGTGCAGCAGCACCGACCCGAGCAAGCAGGCCACGAAGCCGAGGCCCACGGCGTACCCGGCCGGGGCCGGCAGCCCCAGCTCGGCGCGGACATAGTCGCCGTAGACGAACGTGACGAGGGCGGCCAGCACGACCATCGAGGTGTTGACGTAAAGCGGGATGCCCAGCACGCGGCCGATCATCCGGCCGCGCCGGCCGGCTCGGGGCTGCTGCGCGCTGTCCTCCATCCCGTCGATGCTACGGAACAGAAACGGCGTCCGCGTTTCGTCGTACCCCTGGCCTAGCCTGTGCACCATGACGGCACAGACGGTGAGTCCCGTGGATCCCGACGTCGTGGACCGCCCCGCCGGTCCGTCGCTGTCGCCGTCGCGGGCCGCGGACTTCAAGACCTGCCCGTTGATGTTCCGCTTCCGCACCATCGACCGGCTGCCCGAGCTACCGTCCGCCGACCAGGTGCGCGGCACGCTGGTTCACGCGGTCCTGGAGCGGCTGTTCGACCTACCGGCCGACGAGCGCACGCCGGAGGCCGCCGCGGCGCTGGTGGCCCCGGAGTGGGAACGGCTGGTGGAGCAGGAGCCGGCTCTCGCCGACCTGTTCGCCCAAGCCGCGGCCGCGGAGGAGGCGGCGGCCGCCATCGCCGCAACGGAGTTCGCCGATGGACCCGCCGCCGTCGACGAGCGGACCGATCCGGGGCAGTCGGCGCTCATCGACGTGCCGGTCGATCCGGCTGCCGAGGCGGCGCGGTTGGCCGCCTTCCTCGCCGGCTCCCGCACGCTGCTGGACGGCTACTTCGCGGTCGAGGACCCGCGACGACTCGAGCCCGCGGAGCGCGAGAGCCTGGTCTCCACACTCGTCGACGACCAGTTGCTGATCCGCGGCTACATCGACCGCCTTGACGTCTCCCCCACCGGCGATCTGCGCGTCGTCGACTACAAGACCGGCGGCGCACCGCGCGAGGCGTTCGAGGGCCGAGCGCTGTTCCAGCTGAAGTTCTACGCGCTGGTGCTGTGGCGCACGCGCGGCGTGGTGCCGCGGGTGCTGCGCCTGCTGTATCTCAAGGACGCCGAGATCTGCGACTACAGCCCGGACGCCGACGAGTTGGAGCGCTTCGAGCGCACGCTGGTCGCCCTGTCCCAGGCGGTGGAGCGCGCCAAACGCGACCGCGACTTCCGCCCCAAGCCCAGCCGCCTCTGTGGGTGGTGCCGATACCACGAGTTCTGCCCGGTATTCGGCGGGACCCCGCCGCCGTACCCCGAGCCCACACCGGCCGAAGACACCGAGAACCCCACTCAGGCGGCGCCCGCGGAGCCCACGGCCGTCCCGGCCCCCGCCTCCCCCGGTGCGCCCACAGCGCCCGCGGTCAGCCAGGTGCACACCCCCGCCGCTGACGTCGCAGTCCCCACAACCCCCGCCGGGCCTACGGTGAGTGCGAGCACAGAGCCCGCACCACCCGCTGTGCCCGCACCACCCGCTGTGCCCGCGGCAGCACCGAGGCCGCCGGGCGAGCCCGCCGATCGCTTAGGGTGAGCGCGAGGCCGGATTCGACCGGTGCGGGAGGCGGGCTGTGACGGCGGGCGGTGACACAGCGGCGGGAAGCGTAGGCGAGACGGCGCGCGCGACGCCGGCGACGCGCCCGGCACGGCCGGTCGGAGTACTGCTGGTCGATGCCGCGCCGATGCTGCGGTCCGGCCTGCGGATGGCGCTCGCCGGCGCTCAGGGGCTCGCGGTCGTGGGTGAGGCCGGCGACGGCGCCGAGGCGGTGGATCTCGCGCGACGGTTGCTGCCCGACGTGGTGGTGACCGAGCTTGCACTGCCGCGGCTGGACGGCTTCGCCGCGACCCGGGCGATCATGGACGCCGGGCTGCCGGTACGGGTGCTGGTCCTGACCGCGTACGACGGCGACGAGCACGTGATCGGTGCGATCGCGGCCGGGGCGGCTGGCTTCCTGCGCAAGGACGTGCCGCCGGACGATCTCGTCGCGACGATCCGCTGGGTCGCACGCGGTGGCGCGGTCGTTGCGCCGATGATCCTGGCTCGGTTACTGACCCGGTTCGCGGACGCGCTGCCGGACCCGGCGACGACGGCGACCAGCGCGCTGGACGCGCTGACCGAGCGGGAGCGGGAGGTGCTCGTGCACGTCGCGCGCGGCCACTCCAACGCGGAGATAGCGCGCGCTCTCATGGTCAGCGAGACGACGATCAAGACCCACGTCGGCCACGTCCTGACCAAGCTACGCCTGCGCGATCGCGTCCAGGCCGTCGTCCTCGCCTACGAATCGGGCCTGGTCAAGCCCGGCGGTTGAACAAGGTCGCTCTCCCCGGCGGAGCTGACCTGTCCGGCCAGTTCCGGTCCCACAAGGGCTACGGGCGGCGTTGCCGCGACTCGGGTAGGCGGGCGCGGCAAGTCGAGTGCCGCCGCGTCGCTGAGCCGCCTCCACATACGATCCCGGAATCCCGGTCGGCAGAGCGCTGTTCAGTCCGATGACACATATCCCATGCGGTGTCCCGATCCATCTGTCATCCGATCGACTCGGCTCGGGTGATCTTCACGGTGCCCATGTCGGCCCCCGGACCAACCCGGCCGTCCAGGTGGGAACGGCCCAGGCACCCCAGGTGATCATGATGCCAGTGCGTCGTAATGCCTGGATTGTCGTGCCTAGCCTCATGATCAACGAGCCGGGTGGTCGGGCACGTCGACCCGCGGGGTTCTGGCAAATCACGCGATCGGGCACGGCACCCAGGCAGCCGGCCACGGGTAGGCACTGGACTGCGGCTGCCGTTCACCCCGAGTCACCGCCGGACCAGCCCGGGCGTCCAAAGTGGAAGATCGGTGGTGTTCCAGAGCCGCGATCTTCCGCGCAGGTATGACGCTCGCCGTAGCGGTCGCGGAACGTAGTCGCAGCCGGGGTTGGGGGGAAGCCCCCATCGGGGCGCGCCTACCGAGAGCCCGGCGACCGGCGCGCCACCGACAAAGACGACCAGTTCACGAACCGCCGCCCGCGCACCACCGACACACAGGAGACCGGCCCACGACCAGCGGCCCGCGCGCCCCCACGCAGACGCCCAGCCCCCGAGCGGCCACCCGCGCGCCCCGATACGGGCGACCAGCCCCGACCGGCCACCCGCGCCCCTCAACACAGAGGCGAAAAGCCCGCGACCGGCCACCCGCGCACCCCCGACTCACAGGCGACCAGCGACCCCCGAGCCCCCAACACACGGGCGACCAGCCCGCGACCGGCCGCCCGCGCGTCCCCGACACACGGACGACCAGCCCGCGACCGGCCACCCGCGCGCCCCCGACATCGACGATCACCCATGTGCCGCGGGGCGGCGTCACGCGGCCGCCGGGACATCGCCCGTGGCCCTGCGGATGTGGATGTCGCCGCTGGCCGTACGGATCCGGAGCTCGAGCGCGGCGCCCGTCTGCCCGGCGGACGACTCCCCCACCGAGCCGGCGGTGGACCCGCCGCCCATGGACAGCTCGTTGACGGTGTCACCAGACGCGGTGCTGACGTCGAGCCACACGCCGGTACCGGCGGCCACGCCGACTTCGATGTCGCCGGAGGCCGAGCCGAGCCGCGCCTGGCCGCGGCGGACCACGCCGATCCGGATGTCACCGGACGCGGTTTCGGCCTTCGCGGAGCCGCCGACGCTGTTGATGGTGATGTCGCCGCTCGCGGTGCTCGCCATGACGTCACCCGTGACGTCACCGACCTCGACGTCGCCGGACGCGCTGCCGACGTACAAGGCACCACCGACCCGCCCGACGCTGAGGTCGCCGCTGGCCGCCTGGAGACGGGCGTCGCCGGTGGCCTCCTCCAGCCAGGCGTCGCCGGAAGCCGCGCTCACCTGGACGGTGGCGTAGCGGCCGGCGGCGCGAACGTCGGCGGACGCGGTCTTCGCCGCGAGCGAGCTGCCCGTCGGAACCCGAATCGTGATGCCCAGCTTGGGCGCGCGGCGCCACCGCCAAGTGGACGAGTCGGGCGTGTGAACGACGAGCGTGTCGCCTTCGAGCGCGACACGGGTGTTACGGGCGGCGTCGACGGCCGCGTCGGAGCCGTCGAGTGGGACGACGTCGACCTGGACGGCCGCCTGGTCCGCGGCGGTGATGTCGACCGTGCCGCGGTTGGCGCGCAGGGCAACGGTGACGGGCGTGGTGCGTTCGAACTCCTGCATGACGATCTCCTTGAGCGTTGGTGAGGGGTCAGGCCTGCGCGAATCCGGTGATCCGCCGGCCGGAGCGTGATCCGGGTGACGAGGGCGGCGGTGACAACGGGCGGTTGACCGCCGCGGCGATGGCCCGGACGAGCCATGCGTTGACCGAAACGCCTTCGGCCGCCGCGCTCTGCTCGACGTGCGTCTTGATTGCCTCTGGCATTCGCAACGTGATGCGGGCGAGGTCGCCGCCGTCCGGCACGGGCACGTCCGGTGCGGCCTCCGCGACCGCCGCGGTGCGGTTGACCACCAGGTCCGCCTCGCGGCCGCGGAGTCGGACCTCGACGCTGGCGTCGCGGAGCCGGGTGGTGATCTCTGCGGCCGCGTCCGACAGCGCCTCGAGCAGCGCCAGCCGGGCGGAGGCTTCGAGGGAGTTGCCCAGCATCTCGGCGGCCCGGGCGACGTCGGGACCGCCCGGCGCCGCGGCGGCGGCGAGATCGGCGCGGAGCGCTTCGAGGTACGGCGTCAGTTCCATGACATCACTATGACGTCGTATCTGACGTCAGTCAAGCGTCATAGCGGTGTCGGACGGGGATATCCGGGCAAACCCTGAGCCGCGGATGGGTGGTACCCGCACCGAAATTTCCGCGTTCCGCTCCCCCCGTGGGCGGACGTCCCGCAGGAGTCGCGCCGAAAGACTGGGCAGGCCGGCCGGGCGCAGCGCCCGGTCGGACCAAGTACCGGACGAGGGGGCAACAGTGACGGCGACGAACGCCCGCGGGCCGGTGGCGGCACGCGCGGACCAGCTCTGGAAGGTGTACGGCTCCGGCGAGACCCGCGTCGTCGCGCTGCGCGGCGTCAGCGCCGACTTCGGGCGGGGCCGGTTCACTGCGATCATGGGACCGTCGGGCAGCGGCAAGTCCACACTGATGCACTGCCTCGCGGGACTCGACACCGCCACCCGCGGCACCGTGCACATCGGCGGCACCGAGCTCACCAACCTCAGCGACAAGGCGCTGACCCGGCTCCGCCGTGATCGGGTCGGCTTCATCTTCCAGCAGTTCAACCTGCTGCCGACGCTTACCGCCGGGGAGAACATCCGGCTTCCGCTGGACATCGCCGGGCGCAAGCCCGACCGGCAGTGGTGGGACATCGTCATCGACACGGTCGGCCTGCGTGACCGGCTCTCGCACCGGCCCAGCCAGCTCTCGGGCGGCCAGCAGCAGCGCGTCGCCTGCGCGCGAGCGCTGATCGGCCGCCCGGATGTCATCTTCGCGGACGAGCCGACCGGCAACCTCGACTCCCGCTCGGGCGCGGAGGTGCTGTCGTTCCTGCGGGCCAGCGTCCGCGAGCACAACCAGACGATCGTGATGGTCACCCACGATCCGCTGGCCGCGAGCTACGCCGACCGGGTCGTTTTCCTGGCCGACGGCGAGATCGTCGACGAGCTCGCCGACCCGACACCCGACACCGTCCTGGACACGATGAGGCGGCTGGACACGCACGCCGACCCGGTGATGCTCTGATGGTGCGCGCGACACTGAAGAGCCTGCTGGCCCGCAAGCTGCGGCTGGTGCTCTCCGGCCTGGCCGTCGTGTTGGGCGTCATGTTCGTGGCCGGCGCGTTCGTGGTCACCGACACGCTGAGCCGCTCGTTCGACGCGGTGTTCGCGAGCGCGTACTCGCAGACCGACGTCGGCGTCTCCGCGAAACCCAAGATCGCCGTGTCCGAGATGGAAGGCGAGGAGGTGTCGGCGCCGCTGCCCGTTTCGGCCGTACGGAAGGTCGCCGAGGTTGACGGGGTGAAGAGCGCGACCGGCCTCGTCGAGGCCGACGGCGCGCGGGTGATCGGCAGCGACGGCAAGGTCCTGACCTCGAGCGGGCCGCCGCGGCTCGGCATCAACTGGACCGGCACCGACGATCTCGTGCAGCTGCGTGCGGGCCGCGGCCCGCAGACCGCGGAGGAGATCGCGCTCAACGCGGCCACCGCCAAGCAGGCCGGGCTGAGGGTCGGCGATCGGGTGGGGGTGTTGACCCTGGCTCCCAAGAAGGATTTCACGCTCGTCGGGATCTACGGCTACAGCGGCGAACGGGACAGCCTCGGCGGCGTCCAGGAGGTCGCGTTCACCGAGCCGGTCGCGCAACGGCTCATGCTGGGCGCGACCGGGACCTACACCTCGATCCGGGTACGGGCGGACGGCGGCGTCACGCCCGAGCGGCTGCGCGACCGGATCGGCGCGGCGTTAGGTCCGGACTACGTCGTGAAGACCGGCGACCAGCTCGCCAACGACAACGCTGCCGGGCTGCGGGAAGGGCTCAGCTTCTTCAACAAGATCCTGCTGGGCTTCGCCGGCGTGGCACTGTTCGTGGGCATCTTCCTGATCCTGAATACGTTCTCGATCATCGTCGCGCAGCGCACCCGTGAGCTGGCTCTGATGCGCGCTCTCGGCGCGAGCCGTCGCCAGATGATCGGTTCGGTGCTCGTCGAGGCCGTGGCCATCGGCCTGGTCGCCGCGGTACTCGGCCTGGCCGCCGGCGTCGGCGTGGGTTCGCTGCTCGCGTATCTGTTCGGTGCGTTCGCGGGCGGCGGTCTCCAGCTGGCCCCGGTCGGCGTGCCACCGGCGGCGATCATCAGTTCCTTCGTCGTGGGCGTCGTCGTCACGGTGGTGGCGGCCGTCCTGCCGGCACTGCGGGCGTCGCGGATCGCACCGGTCGCGGCGATGCAGGACGTCGCTACGCCGGACCGGCCGCTGACCCGGGTCACGGTCGCCGGCGCGCTCGTCGGGGCCGCCGGCGCGGCCACGCTCGGAGTCGGTCTGTACGGCGGCTCCGGCGACGCGACGCTCACCCTGATCCTGGCTGGAGTGCTGGTCACGTTCGTCGGCGTCGCCCTGCTCACGCCGCTGATCAGCCGCCCGGTGGTGGCGGCGCTCGGCCGCCTGTTCTCCTGGTCGCTGCCCGGGCGCCTGGGCCGGCTCAACTCCGGTCGCAACCCGCGCCGGACGGCGATCACGGCCGCCGCGCTCATGGTCGGCATCGCGCTGGTCACCGGCGTGACCGTGGTGATGGACTCGGCCAAGAGCAGCCTCTCCGCGAAGGCCGAGGACACCATCAAGGCGCAGGTGATCATCAGCGGGGAGCAGACCGGGCCGCGGCCGCCGTCGTTCGACCCGGCCGTTCTCCGCGAGGCCGCGTCGATTCCAGGGGTACGGGCGGCCGCCGGCGTCTGGAACGACCAGGCGATCATCGACGGCCGGCGCACCTACGTCTACGCCGCCGACGACCTCGCCCGCCTCGCCGACGCGTACGGCGCGGCCGCCACGTCCGGCAGCCTCGCCACGCTGCGGCCGGATCAGATCGCGGTCAGCAGCAAGGAGGCGCGCGAACACGGGTGGGCGCTGGGCACGCAGCTGAACGTGCAACTATCCCGAGGCGAGGCGCGGACCTACACGATCGTCGCGACGTACGCCGAGGACGCCCTGCCCGGTGGCTATCTGCTGCCCGGCGCCGCGGCGGCCGACTTCGCCGTTCCCCAGCCGATGTTCGGGTACGTCCGGCTGCACGACGGCGTGCCGGTGGCGCAGGTGCTGCCACAGGTCAAGGCGCTGCTCGCGGACAGCCCCGAGGTGTCGGCGACCGATCGCAGCGGGTTCGTGGCGCAGCAGACGAGCTCGTTCGACACGCTCATCACGATGGTGCAGATCCTCTTGGCGCTCGCGATCCTGATCGCGGTTCTCGGCGTCGTGAACACGCTCGCGCTGTCGGTGCTGGAACGTACTCGCGAGCTGGGCCTACTTCGCGCGGTCGGTCTGGGTCGGGCGCAGACCATGCGGATGGTGACGGTCGAGGCTGTGGTGATCTCGGTATTCGGCGCGCTGCTGGGCGTGGCCGTGGGCGCGGGCATGGGCACCGCCGTGGTGCGGGCGCTGCACGGCGAGGGCATCACCGACCTGGTCCTGCCGTGGACCCGCATGGGCACGTACCTGCTGCTGGCCGCCCTGGTCGGGGTGATCGCCGCGGTCGTGCCGGCGATCCGGGCGGCTCGCCTCAACGTCCTGGGCGCCATCGCCCACGACTAGACGCCTGCTGGGCGTGGATCAGGCGGTCGCGGCGGCCAGTAGGTCGGCGAGGTAAGCCGGGTCCACGCCCTGCAGGGTCGTCATGAGATGGACGCCGTCGGTCTCCGGGAGTTCCAGCTCGGCCGGCACCGCCAGAACCGCGGCGCCGGAGGCCACCGCGCTGGCCACGCCCGTCGGGGAGTCCTCGATGGCGACGCAGTCTTCGATGGCGACGCCGAGCAGGTCGGCAGCCGTCCGGTACGGCTCCGGGTCGGGCTTCGGCATGCGCACCTCGTCACCGCAGACCACGACGTCGAAGTTCTCCCGGCCGAGTGTGTCCAGCGCGACCTCGACGAGCTTGCGGCCGGTCGAGGTGACCAGCGCGGTGGGTATCCCCGCCGCCCGTACGGCGTGTAGCAGCTCACAGGCGCCGGGACGCCAGACCAGCCCATGCGCGAACAGCTCGAACACCCGGTCGGTCAGCCATGCCACGTCCGGTGCTTCGGGGCGGTGGGGCTGGTTGAGATCCGCGCGCAGGATGCGCATGGTCTGGCCCATGTCGGTGCCGATCATCGCTTGCCGCGCCTCGATCGACAGCCTGCCGCCGGCTCGCTCGGCCAGCTCGTTCAGCGCGATGTCCCACACCTTCTCGCTGTCGACCAGCGTTCCGTCCATGTCGAAGAGCACCGCGGCCGGTTGTGGTGAGTTCAGGGCGGGCCTCCCGGGCCGGTGGGTCGAGCCGATGCCTCATTCTGCGCCGTACCGGTCCGGGGTTACCACACGTTGCACGGCCTGAGCGACTCCTCCAGGCCGCTTTGGAAGGCTTGCGTACGCTGCTCCGCGGTGCCGTGAGCGCCTTCCGCGAACCATGGCTGGCCAGGGTCGTCGCCCACCGCCTCCAGACCGCGGGCCAGCTCATCGAGGTCGCCGTCCTGCAGCGCGAGCTGCCGATCGCGCACCGAGTCACCGATGTACGCGCCGGCCATGCAGTCGGCCTGCAACTCCTGCTGGATGGTGTACTGCTTCTGGATGCCCAGCCGCAGCTGGATGCCGTGGCCGTACTCGTGGCCGAGCAGGTAATAGATGAACGCGTCGCCGATCTGCCGGAACGCGGCGAACGCCCAGTTGACGTCGTACGCGATGAAGTCACCGGCGGAGCAGTACGCCGCGTTGTTCCGCCCCAGCGGCTGACCGCCGCAGTCGACCTCGCCGTCCCGCTCGTACGGGATCAGCCGCCTGATCGGCCGGAAGTTCAGCCCAGCGGCGTCGAACTGCTTCGCCCAGTAGGCGTCCGCGATCCGCCGGGCACCGTCGACGTCCAGCGCGAACTCCTGCGGCGTGTCCGTGCCCTCCGGCTGGTTCGTGCCGTCCGCCGCGGCGGTCCCGGTGGATGTGGGACGGGTGGGCTGCGGCTCCTCGGACGGCGCGCGCGGCCCCGACACGCAGCCCAGCGCGATCAGCGCGGCAACGAGCGGCGCCAGGATCGCGAGGCGGAAACGGTGGCGCGCCGGCATGCGTGCAGTAGTTCCCACAAAGGGCGCGGGCGATGCGTATCCGGCGTCGGTGGCACGCCGTCGCGGCGTCAGGTGAGCGTCTCCAGGTCGATGCGGATGGTCAGCGGCTGCGAGGCCATCAGGCGGCCGAGCGCTGCGTCCAGCTTGTGCGGCAGCCTGCGTGAGCGGGCGCCCGGGTCGTCGTCGTCCAGGATGGCGGCCGTCCCGGTCCACCACTGACGACCGATCTTCACCCGCACGACGGGCTGTTGCTCGATGTTGCGAACGTAATCGGCCTGCCGGCCGTGCGCGGCGACCAGCCAGAACGTCTGGCCGATGCGGCCGTTGCCGACCGGCGTGTGCCGCGGCCGGCCTGATCGGCGGCCCATGGTCTCGAGCAGCGCCCATGTGGCCGGCGCGACGCCGCGCTCGAGCGCCCACCGTATGGTCCGGTTGCTCAGCCGCTCGGACCGCGTCACGAGGCGGTATTTGCGCGTTCGCATGCCCACCTTTGTAGCGCGCCGCGGGCATCATGGGGCCGTGCGGATCGAGGACGTCACGCCCGAGACGGTACGGCCGGTGCGCCGGCCGTGGCTGGTGCAGCGCTGGCACGATCTCGCCTTCCTGCACTGGGCGGTGCCGCCCGAGACGGTGGCGCCGTTCCTGCCGGCCGGGACGGTGCCGGACACGCTCGACGGGATCACCTACGTCGGGCTGATCGGGTTCCGGATGGTCGGCCTCGGGCCACTGCGCGGTCCCGGCCTGCCGTATCTGGGCACGTTCTGCGAGACGAACGTGCGGCTCTACAGCGTCGACAGCCGGGGCCGGCGGGCGGTGGTGTTCCGCTCGCTGGACGCCGAGCGACTGCTCCCCGTGCTGACCGCGCGGGTCCTGTTGCGGCTGCCGTACATGTGGTCCCGGATGCGCCTGGAGTCCGGCGGCGGCATCCTGCGTTACTCCAGCCGGCGCCGGTGGCCCGGGCCGCGGACGGCGATCAACCACATGACGGTACGGGTCGGGCCGGCGATCGAGGCACCGACTCCGGTGGAGCAGTTCATGACCGCCCGCTGGGGCCTGCACACCCGGGCGTGGGGGCGGACGCTGCACCTGCCGAACCAGCACCCCCGCTGGCCGTTGCACCGCGCCGAGCTGCTCGACCTCGACGATTCGCTGGTGAGTGCGACCGGCCTGCCTGCGCCGCAGGGACCGCCGGTGAGCGTGCTCTACTCCCCCGGTGTCCCGGTCACGTTCGGCGCGCCCGAGGCGCTGCCTGACCCGTGATCCCGGAAAGCAGCGTGTCCAGCTTGGTGAACGAGCTGGCCCAGCCTTCGCGGGCGTTGGACTCCCACTCCGGGGTGTACGGACCTTGCCGCAGTACCAGTCGGGTCCGGCCGCCTTCCTCGTCATGGAACTCGATGCGCACACGCATGCCCGTGGTCTCCTCCCCGACGAGGAGCTCGTTTTCGATCACCTCGGTGAAGGTGGCGTTCACCGGCGAGATCATGCTCTTGTCCTCGTCGTTGACCATGGTGAATCGCTGGTGACCGCCGACCGTCGCGTCGATCTCGATGCTGTCGCGCGGGACGGACCAGCCGACCGGGCCGAACCATTGGGCGAGCTGGTCGGGGTCGACGAACGCGCGGTAGACCAGCGCCCGGGGGGCGTCGAAGATCCGGGTGATGACGAGTTCGTTGCCGGTCATTGCGGTGTCCCTTCGGATTGATGGATGCGCCGCAGCGTGTTCGAGCAACCTTCGGGTGTCAGGAGATGGCCGGGAGGGTTGATGGAGTATGTCAAACCTTACTGAGGTTGCCCTGCCGCACCGGCTGCTCTACGTCCACCGCTCATGAGGTTGGTCCGCGCCGGTCGCCGTGTCAGGATTCCCCGATGACCGTAGGGGGTGGCCGTGGACGCCAGCTACGTGGCGGATGATCTCGAGTCGGTGCTGTTCACCGAGGAGCGGATCCTCGACCGGGTGGGCGTGCTGGCGAGGGAGCTGGGCAAGGACTACGCCGGGCGCGAGCCCATCCTCATCGGCGTGCTTGCCGGCGCGGCCACGTTCACGGTCGACCTCGCCCGGGCGTTCGAGGGTCAGGTCGAGGTCAGCTGGATGGCGATCCGGTCGTACACCACGTACAACCGCGCCTCGGGGTCGGTACGGCTGCTCAAGGATCTCGACGTGGACATCGCCGGCCGCGACGTGATCATCGTGGACGGTGTCATCGACACCGGGCTGACCATGTCCTGGCTGATCACCAACCTCGCGCAGCGCCGGGCCGCCTCCGTCGCGGTGTGCGCGCTGCTGCGCAAGCCGGACCCGCCGGCGTTCCCGGGCACGCCGACGTACATCGGTTTCGACATCGGTCCGGGCCTGATCGTCGGGTACGGCCTCGACTATCGCGGCCAGTATCGCAATCTGCGGTGCGCGGCGGTCCTAGCCCCGCATGTGTACGGCCCGGTCGAAGCGCGATGACGCTTACCGCTGCGTCGACTTCTGCCAGACCGAGACGTGTGCTCGGCTGTCGCTGGTGAAGGGCTCGCGGCTCCACGTGCTCCAGCGCTCGCGCAGCCTCATTCCCGCGAGCCGGGCCATCAGGTCGAGTTCGGACGGCCACACGTAGCGAAACGGCGCCGAGAGCGTTTCCGCCTGGCCGCCGACGAGCCAGTAATGGTGCGAGAACGCGATCTGGTTCGCGACGTCGTACTCCTCGAAGCCGAAATGCGCCGGCGTCGCCGTGAACGCGCGGATCGTTTCGCCGGGCGGGAGACGTCGAAGCTCGGGCACCATGACCTCGATGACGAAACACCCACCCGGCTCCAGATGTCCGGCGACGTTGCGGAAACACGCCACCTGCGCGTCCTGAGTGGTCAGGTTCATGATCGTGTTGCGAACGAGGTAGGCAAGGGTGAAGGTGCCGTCCACCGTGGTGGTAGCGAAGTCGCCGATCGTCACGCCGATGTCGTTCGCGCCTGGCTTCGTTCGCAGCTGGGCGACCATGGCCGGCGAAAGCTCGATCCCGTGCACACGAACCCCGCGCCGGCGCAGCGGCAATGCGATCCGGCCGGTGCCGATGCCCAGTTCGAGGGCCGCACCCGTCCCGGCCAGGTCGCCGAGGAAGTTCACGGCCGGGTCGACGACCGCAGGCTCGAACAGCTCCGGCCACTTGGCCTCGTAGCTGCTGGCTATCCGTTCGTCGAAGTAGTTCTCCGGCACAGGCCGCACTATGGCAGCGTTACGTTGGCCACCGCCACCGAATAGGCGACTCAGACATACCGGTGGCTGGTTCAGTCCGGCGGTGTCGGCCAGCCAGCGTGGAACGGGACGAGGTGGCGATGGGGGTGCGGACGCTTCAGGCGGAGCCGGTGCTGCTGGCCGGGGCCGAGCTGGCGGAAGGCCCGCGGTGGGATGCTCGGACGCAGCGGCTGCTGTGGGTGGACATCCTGGCCGGGGCGGTGCATGCGTTCGACCCGGTCAGCGGTCGGGATGTCCGCCGGGACCTGGGTCGGCACGTCGGTGCGGTAGCGCCGTACGGCGAGGACGGCCTGGTTGCCGCCGTCCGGGAGGGAATCGTGTTGCTGAACGCCGACGGGTCCGAGCAGGTCCTGGCCCCGGTGCTCGCCGACCATCCCGGGCTGCGCTTCAACGACGGACGAGCCGACCGGGCTGGCCGGTTCTGGGCCGACACCCTCTCCTACCGGATGGAGCCCGGGCGGGCCGCGCTCTTCCGGCTCGACGGCGCCGGGTGCACCGAGATGGTCCGTGGCGTCGGGTTGGGCAACGGCCTCGACTGGAGCCCGGACGATCGGACGTTCTATCTGGTCGACACGCTGGCGCAGGCCGTGGACGCCTTCGACTTCGACTTGGACACGGGAGCGCTGGCCCGACGACGGCGCTTCCTCGACATCGACCCGGCGTTGGGTAGCCCGGACGGACTCACGGTCGACGCCGACGGCGGCGTCTGGCTGGCTCTCTACGGCGGCGGACAGGTGCACCGCTACACCCCGGACGGGGTGCTCGACACCATCGTCGCGGTGCCCGCTGCCACCCAGACGACGAGCGTCGGGTTCGGCGGCCCAGGACTGGACGTCCTGTTCGTCACAACCGCTCGCGAGCATCTCGACGCCGCCGCTCGTGCGGCCCAACTGAACGCCGGCGGTATCTTGGCGGTCCGGCCGGGGACGGTCGGTCAGCCCACGGCGTCGTACGCGCCGTGACGGACCATCGCCGCGCGGCCCCCCAGCTTGAGGTCGGCGGGCCGCGCCGTGGACAGGTGGGAAGCCGGGAGGTGCGACCAGCGCCGACTGGGATCAGCCGATCTTCCGGGTGGCTGCCCGAGCCACCGGTGGCCTGCCGTTCGAAGATTTCGGTGATCTCTTCGACCGACAACTCCTTTGTCTCGGGCAGGAACGCCACCACGAACAGGATCGCGAGTACGGAGAGCGCGGCGAACAGCACCATCACCCACCCCAGGCCGAGGCCGGTGAGCATCGTAGGCACCAGCAGGATGAGGGCGAAGTTGGCCAGCCAGTCGACCGAGGCGCCGAAGGCGGCGGCGCGGCCGCGCACGGCGGTCGGGAAGTACTCGCCTTGGATCAGCCAGCCGGTGCCGCCGACCCCGATCGCAAACGCCGTGATGAACAGGCTGAGACCGATCATGATGAAGACGACCCGGGTCAGCCCGCCAGTGAGTGCCACCCCAGCGGCACCGATCAGCATCGCGGCCGCCATGCCGGCGTATCCGCCGATGGCGAGCTTGCGCCGCCCGATCCGGTCGATGAACTTGAACGCGACGTACGTCGCGATCACGTTGATCGTGCTGAGGACCGCGGTCACGGCGACAGCGGCAATCGCCGCGGCCACCTCGTCGCTGCCACTCTGCAGGTAGGGCGCGAGCAGCTTCGGTCCGTAGTAGAACGGCATGTTGATGCCGGTGATCTGCTGGAACACGAAGAACACGCAGACGATCACCAGCGCGCGCCGCACGCCGCGGCTCCACTTCGTCGGGCTCTTACGCGCCGCCCGTTCCTGCTCGTCGACGACCTGGGCGCTGCGCTCGACCTGCTCGCTGGTCACATTGATGCCAAGCTTGCTGAGCGCGTCGCGCGTGTCATCGAACCGGCCCTGACGCATCAGCCAGCGTGGCGATTCCGGCATCCGGGCACGCAGTACCACCGCGATCAGCGCGGGGATGGCGCCGATGCCGAGGATCAACCGCCAGTCGAGCGTCTTTGTGCTGTCGGGCAGCGGGAGCAGGACGGCGAGGGCTACAAGGTACGACACCAGGATGCCCACTGTGATCATCCATTGCTGCAGCATGGCCAGCGCGCCGCGGCGCGCCTTCGGCGCGCATTCGGCGATGTACGCGGTCGCGATCGCCGAGTCGGCACCGATCGCCAGACCGATGAGCGTACGGGCGATGAGCAGTACGGACAGGTCCCAGGCGAAGGCCGACAGGAGCGCACCGACCGCATAGATCGCCGCGTCGATGATCAGCAACGACTTCCGGCCGAACCGATCCGACAGGCGTCCCGCGGCGAGGGCACCGACGGCGGCCCCGATCGAGGCGCCGGCCACCAGGTAGCCCTCCACGAGGGGAGTCAGCTCGTACGGCAGGAACTTGAGCACCGAGCCGATGTTTGCCGTGTCGTAGCCGAAGAGGAACCCACCCACCGTGGCGAGCAGCGTGAGCGACCAGTAGAAAGAGGTCGGTACGCGCCGGTCCAGGTGGCCGAGCACTTCCGGGGTTTCGCTGCGAGTCGCTGTCACCAGTGACTCCTTTTCATCGGATTCAACACATCTTCTGTATGCAGTCACCGATGTCTTACGGCTGAAACCTCCGGTGCCTCTGGGGAACTCGCCCTGCTCGGCTTTGCAGAGGCGTCGTCGGCGGGACGGTCCGCCTGTATTTCGCCACCCGGACGGCCCTGCCTTTGCGACGGCGCGCTCGGACTACTCGGCAACGCCTACACCGGCTTCACCGTCCGGGTCTGCACCCACTCGCTGCCGACCAGCGAGACCGGAGCCCCGGTCGATCGACGCGGCCGTCGCCGCCGTCGCGATCGACGGCACAGCGACCTGGCCGGCACGGAGGCGGCATGATCGTGGTTTCTGGCCTCTCCAGACGTGCTCGACCGCAGGTCAGGCCAGGTATGCCGGCTACTTGGCGTGGAAGAGATCCGCGCAGTCGCGTGACCTGCGCGGATCTCGCTATTCGGCCCTTGACCTGCTGAAACCAGGACCCAACGTTTCCCGCTGGTTCTTGGCATCCTTTCTGCTGTCATGTGCCCACGATGTGCCCAACGCTCAGTCCGGCTCGACGCCAGCCGCAGGCAGAATCCGCCGGACCGTCTTCGGCTGTCGTCCGCCCGTCCGTCGCCGTCCGTGCCTCTGACCTCGGGCGGACGTCCGTCGTCGGTGGGCGTCGTCCTGGCTCGGTTGAGCTCGTTGCTGTCAGCGTTGCTGTCAGCCACGGCTAGGACAGTGAACTGCGGCCCGGCGTCAACGGTGATGACCGGCCGTGCCACCCGATCTTCGGATGCATCGCCCGGCTGGGGTCCATGTAGAGGAACGGCCGGCGTGGGTCTGTGGCGATACCAGGACCCGCTCATCTGGTCGGCGATACTGGGAGCAATAGTCCGACTGCGAGTTCCAGCTCCGCGACCCAGACGGCTACGTGTTGGCCTTCTTCGGCAAATGATCTTCGCTCATGACTGGTGCGACGGGAATGTGCTGGGTGGCCGCGGGCTCCGCCTGGGCGGGATCGGGCTCGGCGGGGGCCTCGGCCGTCGACTGGTCCCGGACCCGACCGGCCAGCGCGTCGATTGCGCCGACCGCCATCAGGAGGATGGCGATGTGGATGAGCACCGTCTCTTGGATGCCGAACCTGGCGTACTGCCCGGCGGCGTACATGAGGCCCAGGAAGGTCGAGACCAGGGCGGCAGCCATGGTGCCCAGCGACGTGTAGACCAGCGTCTTGCGGCGGCGGAAGGCCCCGGACACCGCGGCCAGCAGCAGCGCGACCAGGTATGCGCCGGTCAGGGCGTTCAGCACCATCCCGGTCGACGGCCACACGGTCCGCTCGACGGCCTTCGGCAACACCGACACGCCGTGGCCGGCGTCGCCGCTCAGCGTCGCCGGGAGCACCTTGAGGGTCTCGTGAAGGTAGAGGTGGGTCGCCGCCTCGGCGAACCGGAAGCCGGACGATCCGGCGTTCTTGTGCCCCCAGGCCGCGAGCTCGGGACAGGACTGGTAGGCCTTGACGAACTCGGAGATCCGCCAAGCGCCGTAGTGCGCGACGCGCTCGGCGGCCGGGCAGGCGGGCATGCCGAGGTCCCGTCGGTAGATCCGCAGGACGTCGGGGTTGGGCATGACCTGGAACCGGAGGCGGTAGATGAAGGTCGACTCGGTCAGGTTCAGGCCGTGCCAGGTGTAGGCGGAGAACGCGCGTTCGGACGCCGGGAAGTTGGCAGTCAGCCACCCGGCCGCGCCGACGAGGACCGTCGCCGCGACTAGCGCGGCCTTCCGGCGCGACCTCTCGAACAGGGCGAGCAGGACGAGCCCGACGATGAGGAAGCCGACCAGAACCCGTAACTCTGGCCGGATGAAGGTCCACCAGAACGCCGTGGCCGTCAACGCGATCAGGACCGCCCGGCGTCCGCCGGCCCCGTACCAGATGAACAGCGCGACGCTCGCAACAGCGAGGCTTATCGACAGCGACTCGGACCCGATGTAGAGGTCCCAGTCGGTGACGGGCTTGGTGAGCCCGACGACGAGCACGCTCGCCGCGGCGACGTGTCGTGCGACCGGGTTGCGCAGGTAGGCGTACAGGACGACGGTCAACAGCGCCCAGGCCACGGTGCCCACGACCCACTGACCGAACGCCCGCGCGCCGTCGTCGGGAAAGAGGAAGTAGAACAGCGGCGTCCCCCAGGGCCGGGGTGCGTTACCGGTCAGGGAGAGCACGTCGTGGAAGGTCAACCCGGTGCCGCCGCGGTACCCCGGCGAGTCGGCCGAGACGTACACCGGCTCCCGGAACCACACCGCCAACCGCCCGACGAGGAAGGCGGTGAGCAGAGCAATCACGCCCGCGTGTGCCCGCAGGCGGCGCAAAAGCATGAGGCACGATAGCAACGGCCTCGTCTTCAGAATATCCCTGCGGAGCCGAACCCTCCCCAAAGTGCGGTAGTTGTCACCGATCGGGTGACGTCACGGGCCGATCATCGACGGCGGCCGCCTGCCATGTCGGAAACGGCCGGTGATCCAGGTCGAGCTGAGGAAATTTCAGCCCCATACACCGAGCTGGCCTCTCGATGCGCATCTATCCACAGACCGTGACTTCAACCAGGAGAAGAGCCGTCATCGTTGGCCATTGTTAGTCATGCTTGGTGGCCGTCGTTTGGGCCGTATCCGGGCCGGGCGATCTTGGCCGTTCGGTCCCGCCACCCGATAATGAGCCAGTGATAACCGCCGGCAAGAGCGAGAACAGCCGGCGGATGATATCGCTTGATCCACTTACAGCCGCAGCCCTATGGGCCCACGTTCAGGTGCTCGACGAGGAACGAGCGGGGTGGGGGCCTACCTATCCGGATCACGGCCTCCTGTTCGTCTATCCCGATGGGAGGCCACTGCATCCCGACACCCTCACAGCACGGTTCAACCGGCTTGTCGACCGGGCCGGCCTGCCGCCCATCCGGCTGCACGATTATGCCGACATCCGCATTATGCCGACCTCCTTGCTGAAACCGTGGGACCTATCCAGTTACCCCTCCGAAAGAGTATGTCCTTGTACAAGGGCGGGTGGTGGCGCCAGGTGAGCTAGCGGCAGGGAGCCACACTCTAGCCGTAACGGTAGAGAACGATCCGGTCACTCCCGGGGTAAATGTGTACACGAGTCAGTTCTTGATCGACGCAGCCGGTATGGGGGCTTGTATCTAGCACGGCCTCGACGGCCTGTGATGCCGGTGGCGCCTACTTGGCGTTGAAGTAGTTGGCGTCCGGGTGGTGGACGATGATCGCGTCCGTTGACTGCTCCGGCTCGAGCTGGAATTCCTCCGACAGCGTCACGCCGATGCGGCCCGCGCCCAGCAGATCGACGACCTTGGCCCGGTCCTCCAGGTCCGGGCAGGCCGGATAGCCGAACGAGTACCGGCAACCGCGGTAGTCGTTCTTGAGGATGCCGGCCAGGTCGGGCGGGTCGCCGGCGCCCACTGACGAACCGTCCGGCAGGATCAACTCGGAACGGACCCGCCGGTGCCAGTATTCCGCCAGCGCCTCGGTGAGCTGCACCGACAGGCCGTGCACCTCGAGGTAGTCCCGGTATTCGTCGCGAGCGAACATCTTCGCCGTGTACTCGCTGATCGGTTGGCCTACCGTCACGAGCTGGAGGCTGACCACGTCGAGACCTTCGGCGCGCGGCTTGAAGAAGTCGGCTAGGCAGAGTCGCCGCTCCTGGCGCTGGCGCGGAAACGTGAAGCGCGCACGCTCCGACGCCGCGTTCTCGTCGAGCACCACCAGCGTGTTGCCCTCCGAGTACGCCGGGAAGTAGCCGTACACCACGGCGGCCTCGAGGACGTGGTCGGCCGCCAGCCGGTCCAGCCAGTAGCGCAGCCGGGGACGGCCCTCGGTCTCCACCAGTTCCTCATACGACGGGCCGCTGCCGCCGCGGGCACCGCGCAGGCCCCACTGGCCGAGGAACGTCGCGCGCTCGTCGAGCATCGCGGCGTACTCGGCCAGCGGGATGCCCTTGATGACGCGGGTGCCGAAGAACGGCGGCACCGGGACGTCGTTGTCGGCCGCGATGTCGGAGCGGACCGACGTGTCGTCCAATGCGGGCAGGTGGTCCGTGACCAGTGCACGCTGCCGGTCGCGCCGGGCGCGGCGGGCGGCAAGCGCGGCCTCGCGTTCGGGATCGACCACGGCCGTGCCGCCGCGCTTGGCGGTCATGACCTTGTCCATCAGGGACAGACCCTCGAACGCGTCGCGGGCGTAGTGCACCTCTCCGGCGTACTGCGAACGCAGGTCGTCCTCGACGTACGAGCGGGTCAGCGCGGCACCGCCGAGCAGGACCGGGAACCGGTCGGCCACCCCGCGAGCGGCCAGTTCCTGAAGGTTCTCCTTCATCACGACCGTGCTCTTCACGAGCAGGCCGGACATGCCGATCGCGTCGGCCTGGTGCTGCTCGGCGGCGTCGATGATGGCGTTGATCGGCTGCTTGATGCCGATGTTGACGACCTCGTAGCCGTTGTTGCTGAGGATGATGTCGACCAGGTTCTTGCCGATGTCGTGCACGTCGCCCTTGACCGTGGCGAGCACGATCCGGCCCTTGCCGTCCTCGTCCTCGTGCTTCTCCATGTGCGGCTCGAGGTAGGCGACCGCCGCCTTCATCACCTCGGCGGACTGCAGCACGAACGGCAGCTGCATCTGACCGGAACCGAACAGCTCGCCGACGGTCTTCATGCCGTCGAGCAGGACGTCGTTCACGATGGCCAGCGCCGGCTGCGACTCGAGTGCGGCGTCGAGGTCGGCCTCGAGCCCGTTGCGCTCGCCGTCGATGATCCGCCGCTTGAGCCGCTCGTCCAGTGGCAGCGACGCCAGCTCCTGGGCCCGTGTCTCCCGGGCCGAGGCGACGTCTACGCCCTCGAACAGCTGGAGGAACTTCTGCAGCGGGTCGTAACCCTTCGTACGCCGGTCGTAGACCATGTCCAGCGCGACCTGGCGCTGCTCCTCGGCGATCTTCGACATCGGCAGGATCTTGCTGGCGTGCACGATCGCGCTGGTCATGCCGGCCTGGGCGCACTCGTTCAGGAACACCGAGTTGAGCACCTGGCGGGCGGCCGGGTTCAGCCCGAACGAGATGTTCGAGATGCCGAGCGTGAAGTTCACCCCGGGGTACAACTCATTGATCCGGCGGATCGCCTCGATGGTCTCCAGGCCGTCGCGGCGGGTCTCCTCCTGGCCGGTGGCGATGGGGAAGGTGAGGCAGTCGACCAGGATGTCCGAGCGCGCCAATCCCCACGTACCGGTGAGGTCGTCGATCAACCGCGACGCCACCCGGACCTTCCAGTCGGCGGTCCGGGCCTGGCCCTCCTCGTCGATGGTCAGCGCGACCACCGCGGCGCCGTGCTCCCTGACGATCGGCATGACGCGCGCGAAGCGCGACGTCGGGCCGTCGCCGTCCTCGTAGTTGACCGAGTTGACGACGCAGCGGCCGCCGAGCATCTCGAGGCCGGCCTCGACCACCTGCGGTTCGGTCGAGTCCAGCATGATCGGCAGTGTGGACGCGGTCGCGAACCGGCCGGCCAGCTCGCGCATGTCCTGGGTACCGTCGCGCCCGACGTAGTCGACGCAGAGGTCGAGCATGTGCGAGCCGTCACGGGCCTGGCTGCGGGCGATCTCCACGCAGGCCTGCCAGTCGCCGGCCAGCATCGGCTCGCGGAACGCCTTGGAGCCGTTCGCGTTGGTCCGCTCGCCGATCATCAACACGCCGGCATCCTGCCGGAACGGCACCTCGTGGAAGATCGACGCGACGCCCGGATCGTGCGCCGGCGTCCGCGGCGCGGCCTGCGCGCCACGCAGCTTGGCGACCACCGCCGCGATGTGCGCGGGAGTGGTGCCGCAGCATCCGCCGACCAGCGAGACGCCGTACTCCCCGGCGAAACGGTCAAGAGCCTCCGCGAGCTCATCGGGGGTCAGGGGGTAGTAGGCGCCGCCGGCCGCGAGGACCGGCAGGCCCGCGTTCGGCATGACCGACAGGGGTACGCGGGCGTGCTGCGACAGGAAACGCAGGTGCTCCGTCATCTCCGCCGGGCCGGTCGCGCAGTTGAGTCCGATCAAGTCGATGCCGAGCGGCTCCAGCGCGGTCAATGCGGCACCGATCTCGCTGCCGAGCAGCATGGTCCCGGTCGTCTCCACGGTGACGTGGCAGATCAGCGGCACCTTCTGCCCGACCTCGGCCATCGCCCGGTGCGCGCCGACCACGGCGGCTTTGGTCTGCAGCAGGTCCTGGCAGGTCTCGACGATGAGCGCGTCGGCGCCGCCGAGGATCAGGCCGGCCGCGTTCTCCTGGTAGGCGTCCCGCAGGGAGGAGTAGTGCGTGTGGCCCAGCGTCGGCAACTTCGTGCCGGGTCCCATCGACCCAAGGACGTACCGGGGCTGCTCCGCGGTCGTGAAGGCATCGGCCGCCTGGCGCGCGATCCGCGCGCCAGCCGCGGAAAGCTCGCGGATCCGGTGTTGAATGTCGTAGTCGCCGAGATTGCCGAGGTTGGCGCCGAACGTGTTGGTCTCCACGCAATCCGACCCGGCCGCGAGGTACGCCTCGTGCACGCCGAGAACCACGTCGGGCCGGGTGACGTTGAGGATCTCGTTGCAGCCCTCCAGCCCCTGGAAGTCCTCCTCGACGCTCAAGTCCGCGGCCTGCAACATCGTGCCCATCGCCCCGTCGGCAACGAGGATGCGGTCGGCTAGCGCGGCAAGGAAGTCATTCGGCACCTTGCCAGGTTAATGGCTTCGGCGTCGCTGCGCCGAATGGCCTACTCCAGGGCACGGCCGAGTGTGACGGGGCTCTCGGCGCCCGACCCCGGGTTCGCCGTCCGGCGCGGCCGCCGGGTGCGACAACGGCCCGGCACGTACGCTCTGAGTACGTGAGTACCGAAAGGTTGGCACCGTGACCGAGTTCGACGGCCTTCCCCTGCTGCGCTCCCCCGTGGCGATCGCCGCCTTCGAGGGCTGGAACGACGCGGCGGATGCGTCGACGGCGGCCGTGGAGCACCTCGAGCAGGTGTGGCAGGCCCGCGAGATCACCACCATCGACCCGGAGGATTACTACGACTTCCAGGTCAGCCGGCCGACCGTCACGATGTCCGAGGGCGAGACGCGCAAGATCGAATGGCCGACCACCCGCTTCGCGGTGGCCAGCCCGCCCGGGACCGAACGCGACGTCGTGCTGATCCGCGGCATCGAGCCCAGCATGCGCTGGCGCTCGTTCTGCGAGCAGGTCCTGGAGGTCTGCCACAGCCTCGAGGTCAACCGGATCGTGCTGCTCGGCGCGCTGCTCGCGGACGTGCCGTACACCCGGCCGCTGCCGATCAGCGGAACGGCGTCGCACAGCGAGGTCGCCGAGAAGTACCAGGTCGTCCCCACCCGGTACGACGGCCCGACCGGCATCGTCGGGGTGCTGCAGGAGGCCTGCGGCCGGGCGGCGCTGGATGCGCTGTCGTTCTGGGTGCACGTGCCGCACTACGCGAACAACCCGCCGTGTCCCAAGGCGACGCTGGCGCTGCTACACCGCTTGGAGGACGTCCTGGACCTGCCGGTGCCCATGACCGACCTGGCCGAGGAAGCCGACGAATGGGAGAAGCGGGTCCGGGCTGCGGCCGAGCAGGACGCGGAGCTGGGCGAGTATGTGCGTGAGCTCGAGGAGCGCGTGGGCGATGCGGGGATCCAGCCGCTGACCGGCGACGAGATCGCCAGCGAGTTCGAGAAGTACTTGCGGCGCAGGGGCGGATCCGCGGGCCCGACGGCCGGTTCCTGGTAGAGCCTCACACGCCGGTACGGCCACAGATAACTCCGTGGCCGTTCCGGCGATCAAATCACGTCGAAGTCTCCGAGGCGCATTCCCTCTCGAAATGCCTCCCACTCGGCACGCGTGAAGCGCAGGACCGCGCCGTCCGGCACCTTCCCATCACGGAAATAGACGTAATCCTCATCGCCGGCAACCTCCGCGCATGCGCTGTCCGAGCACGTGCTGCTGCGATGCCAGTCAATGCCGGGGTCTGCGGACTCCTGCATCGATGCACCTCCCCCAGACACCTCTTCTGCACACGGTACTGGGCAGAGGCACCGAAAGGTAAGCGGCCGCCAGCCGGACGCGACGTCGGCCGACCCCGGAGGACTCCGATGCGCGGGAGTCGATGAGGCGCCGCCGCGCCGTTTATTGGAAGCGAAATTCGCCGGCGGCGATGGCGTCGAGAAAGGCGTGCCATTCGCCTTGCGAGAAGCGCAGGAACGGCCGATCGCGGTGCTTGCCGTCCCGCATGACCACGTCACCGCCGAACGTGGCCGCCTCAACGCACGCGGTATCCGAGCAGAAACTGCTCTTGACCCAACTCACCGCGAAATCCGACATAGGTTCTCAGGGTCCTCCGGTCAATGGCGACGATCCGGACTTAACCTAGCGGCGGTGGCAAGATCACAAGTTCACCGAACCCGGACATATCACCCGCGAAGATCGGTTACAGTTGGGTCTCAGGGACGCCCGGCCAGGTCGCCACCCCGAGCGGCCGGGTCGTCGTCCAAGGAGGACCGAAGGTCGGCCGCCTCCGCGATGATCACGCGAAGCGTGTCCTCCTCGTTCAGCGACACCTCCCAGAGGCTCTCGAACGCTTCCCGGTGAAAGCGAACCTCGTTCGGGTCATAGACCACTTCGTCGCGGTTGTAGGTCTCCCGATACAAAACCGCGTCGTCATCGTCTTCGTCACTCAGGTCCAGAATCTGAAAGGGACCGAGCGCACCGATGTAGGCTCCCCTGGCGAACGGCACGACACGAATGTGCACATTCGGTCGCCGGGCCACGTCCGCGATGACCTCTAACTGTTCGGCGGTTATCTCGGCACCGCCGATGCGCCGCTTGATGACCGACTCGTCCAGGATCAGCAGGTAGTCGGGACCGTCGTCGCGTTCGACGAGCTGCTGGCTGCGCATCATCCGGACCTCGTATCGAACGCGGCGGTCCTCGTCCGACAAGCTCTTGTTCCACCACGCCAGAATGGATTCGGCAACCGCCGCGGTCTGAAGGACGCCAGGATAGAAGATGGGTTGATAGGCCCGGATGGCAACTGCCTCAGTCTCGAACTGCATGAGGTCTCGCAGACCCGGCGTGAGATGCTCCCGATACTCGGGCGCCGTCACCCATCGCTGCCTGCGGGAAATGCGGGCGTCCTCGGCGAGCCGCTCGATTCTCTCGGGCTCGACGACGCCATAAACGTCCAACAGAGCGCGCAGGTCCGTCACCGAGACGCCGACCTCGCCGCCCTCAATCCGCTGCATCTTGGACAACGACCATCCGAGCCGGCTGGCGACCGCTCCTTGGCTCATCGGCGTGGCCTGACGGGCTCTACGGAGAGCACGCCTCACTCGCTGCCTCGCGACAGCGGGGAACTCTTCCTGCCTCGCGGCCATGCAACCCCGTCCGCAGCGTTAGCTATGTCGCTATCGGGAACGTAGCACCCCGGCCGGAGACCTCAAGCCCGCGCAGACGTGCTCCGCAAGAGATGGGTGCTCGACAGATCGAGGACGTCGCCGTTGCCGCGGCGACGTCCTCGTTGCGGCTGAGGGCATCTCGTTGCCGCGATGATGCCCTCGTCAGTGCGAGGTCCCCGCCCCCGCTACACATCAGTATGGGTAGTAACCGGACGTGATCGCCATACCTCTAACTGCCGTATAGCTGATGGCGGAAATTCATTCACGGGTTAACGTGCGGCGTCCGATGGTGAGCAGGTGGCTGCTCGCCCCGAGCAGGCTCGCTTCCTGCTCGACCCGCCGCAGCATGTCGAGCATGATCTCGGTCAAGTGCGGGTCGGCGAGGAACTCCGCCAGCCGAGGCCCGATAATCCACGCCGGACCTTCCACCGCGACCGTACGGACGTCGACCAGGCCAGCCGCCTCGGCCTCCTCGCCCGGCTCCTCGGGACGGTGGAAATACGCGCTGGTGAAGTACCTCGGATCGCCGGCGTGGTTGCGATGTACGCCGTCGGCCAGGTCCCGTTCCACGATCGACACGAACTCGGGATCGGCGTAGTAACCCCTCGCGAAGCCGTCCAAGAAGGATGCGAACCGGCTGATCACCGCGCCCACGACCACGCCGCCGGGCCGGACCACGCGGGTGGCCTCGCGCCAGGCCGTGCGCCGGTCCGCGGGTTCGGGCAGGTGGTAGAGCGGGCCGAGCAACAGCACGGCGTCGGCGCTCGCGTCCGGCTCGGGCAGCTCGCGCGCGTCACCGATGACCGCCGTGACCCCGGGCACCGTCGCGGACGCCGCCACGTGGGACGGCACCGGATCGACGACGCGCACCTCGTAGCCGGCCGACGCGAGCGGTCGCGCGTACCGGCCGGTGGCCCCGCCCACGTCGATGACCCGGGCGGGCGCCGGCGGCAGCACGCGGGTGAGCACATCCCACGTACGCAGGAACTCCAGCCGTCCGGTGCCGGCGGCGAGGCGGTCGTCCTCGCGGCCCTGCTCGTAGTACTCGAGGATCTCCGGGCTCAGCATGCTACGAGCGTGCGGGCGACCGGTGCCCGCGGCAACCGATTTGCCGCGTGTCGCTCCGCGGCCGCGCACGTGGGGTGAGGCATCCTAGGAACCTAGCGTCCTTTGTCCCGGAGGCAGCCCTGGAGGCAGCATGACGATCAACCCCGGCACCGCGGAGTTTCCGCATCGGCAGATCGCCGCCCAGCTGCGCGAACGCATCCGCCGCGGGGAATGGCAGCCCGGCGAGCGGCTGCCATCGATCCCGGCGATGGCGGAGATGTTCGGCGTCGCCAAGCAGACCGTCCAGCGCACCGTCGATCAGCTCCGCGTCGAGGGCATCCTGATCACCAAACCCGGTTCCGGCACGTACGTCCGCGGCACGCGCCGCCGCCTCAACCGGCTCTCCCGCGGCCGCTACGGAACCCACCGGGGCTACCACGCCGACCTCGCCGCGCGGTACCGGCAGCAGCTCACCGGCGTCCAGCGCGAGCCCGCGCCGCCGGAGGTCGCGGACGCGTTCGGCGTCCGCGACGGCACCGAAATGCTGGTACGGCGGCACGTCGTGCGCACCGACGACGCCACCGTCGAGGTGGGTGCCTCATGGTTCCGGGTCACCGAGGCTACCGGCACCTCGCTGGAGCGCCTCGAAGCGTTCGGGCGGCCGCTGTATCAGGAGGCAGAGGAAGCGCTCGGCAAGCGCTACGCCTCGGCGACCGACACGATCAGCGCGCGGCAGCCGAGCCGCGCGGAGGCGGAGATCCTGCAGATCCGGCCGGACACGCCGGTGCTGCACCTGCTGCATGTGGCGTTCGACGAGACCCGGAAGCCGATCGAGGTAGCCCAGGCGACGTGGCCCGGCCCGATGACGACGCTGACCGAGGAGTACCGCATCCCCGCGCCCACTCCGGACCCCGACCCGGACCCGGGCTTCGCCCTGGCGTGAACCACCGAGGCTGTCGCCGGCGGTCTAGAGACGCACTCCCAGCAAGGCGTCGACCGTCTTCGCCATCAGCGCCGGCGCGCCCGGGTCGTCACCGGCGCCGGACAGCGCGGCGTCGGCCCACGCGTCCACCACGGCCAGGGTCGCGGGAGTGTTGAGGTCGTCGGCGATCGTCTCCCGTACCGCTGCGAGAAGGCCCTTGCCGGACGGCCCGGCGGCCGCCGACGCGGCCTCGCGCCAACGGGCCAGGCGCAGCTCGCCCGCCTTGAGCACGTCGTCGGTCCACTCCCGGTCCTCTCGGTAGTGGCCGGACAGCAGGCCCAGACGCACGGCCATGAGATCGACTCCGTCCGCGCGCAACCGGGAGACGAAGACGAGGTTGCCCTTGGATTTCGACATCTTCTCGCCGTCCAGGCCGATCATGCCGGCGTGCACATAGTGGCTCGCGAACGGGGCCGCGCCGGTAAGCCGCTCCGCATGCGCGGCGGAGCACTCGTGGTGCGGGTAGATCAGGTCGTTCCCGCCGCCCTGCACGTCGATGGTCTCGCCGAGCAGGCCGAGCGCGATGGTGGCGCACTCGATGTGCCAGCCGGGGCGGCCCGGGCCGAGGTCACCGCCGTCCCAGGCCGGCTCGCCGTCGCGGGCGCCGCGCCACAACAGCGGGTCGAGCGGGTCGCGCTTGCCCTCGCGATCGGGGTCGCCGCCGCGCTCGGCGGAGAGGACCAGCATCTCGTCGCGGGACAGGTGCGACTCGTAGCCGAACGCGGGTGCCGCGGAGATCGGGAAGTAGAGGTCGCCGCTGCCGTCGTCCAGGCGGTAGGCCGCGCCGGTCTCCACCAGCGTGCGGACGTGGCGGGCGATGGCCGGGATCGACTCGACCGCGCCGATGTAGTGCTGCGGCGGGATGATCCGCAGCGCCTCCATGTCCTCCCGGAACAGCGCGGTCTCGCGCATGGCGAGCACGACCCAGTCCTCGCTGTCGCGGGCGGCGCGCTCGAGGAGCGGGTCGTCGATGTCGGTCACGTTCTGGACATAGCGCACGTCGATGCCCGCGTCGCGCCACGCCCGCTGCACCAGGTCGAACGTGATCATGGTGGCGGCGTGGCCGAGGTGAGTGGCATCGTAGGGCGTGATGCCGCAGACATACATCGTGGCGGTCGGACCGGGCGTGGTCGGCTGCACGGACTGCCGGGCCGAGTCGTAGAGCCGCAGCGGCGTGGCGAATCCCGGCAGCGTCGGCACGTCGTGCCCGGTCCAAGCGTCCATGGTCTGGAGCCTATCCAGGACCACCGACAAGTTCGGCCCGGCGTGAGCTAAACCTCTATACCGGCGGCCAGGGCATGGCGGGCCAGTCCTGCGGCGGCTTCGGGAAGCGGGCGGCGCGGATCAGACGCCGTACGCGCAGCCGGACGTGCTGCACCTCGGAGATCGTCAGGTGTTCCTCGAGTGTCTCGCCGAGCGGGCCGTCGAGTTGGGCGCCCACCTCGATCAGCGTCTGGAGGGACGCCGGTGGAATGGGCTTGCCGGTCCAGCCCCAGAGCACCGTGCGCAGCTTGTTGTCGACGTGGAAGCACACCCCGTGGTCGACGCCGTAGATGTGCCCGCCGGGCGCGTAGAGGACGTGGCCACCCTTACGGTCGGCATTGTTGAGCACCGCGTCCAGTACGGCCAGCCGGGACAGCCGCGGGTCGTCGGCGTGCGCGAGCGCGTACGCGTCCCCGTCGTGGTCCCGCGCCGATGCCACCGCGAGCCAGCCTGCCGGCACGTCGTACGCGGGCACGAACCCGATCAGCGCCTCGGCGTCCTCGGCCTCGTCGATCCACAGCTGGACGGCGCCAGTCCCGAGCGGCCCGTCGCGCAGGATCGTCGGCGGCACCAGGTCCCACCCCGTCGCGTGCGACACCAGGTACGCCGATACCTCGCGCCCAGCCAGCGTGCCGTCCGGAAAGTCCCACAGCGGACGCTCCCCGCGGACCGGCTTGTAGACGCAGCGGCGGGTCAGCCCGTCCAGCGTGATCTCGGCCCGCAGCGTGGTGTTCGAGGCGTCGACGAGCCGTCCCTCGAGCTCCATCGTGCCGCGCGTGAGCAGTTCGAGGGCGTCGTCCTCCGCCAGCACCGATGCGGGTTCCGCGGTCACCGGTGGTAACCGTTGTGGCGCGGGCAGAGGTGGCCGGCCGGGTCCAGCGGCTGACCGCAGAGCGGGCACGGCGGGCGGCCGGCCGCCACGACGCGGCGGGCCCGATCGATGAACGCGCGGGTCGCCTCGGGCGTCAGCCGCACGCGCAGCCGGTCCAGATCGTCGTCCGGCTCGTCATCGTCGTCGTCGACCGGGATGTCATCCTCGTCGTCTTCCGCGCCCAGCCCCACCTCGGCGTCGGCCTCGCCGGCCTCGATCGCCTCGATCACCACCGTGGTGGTGTCGACGTCGAACGCCAGCCCGAGCGTGCCGACCCGGAACTCCTCGTCGACCGGCGTGTCCAGCGGCTCGTTGTCGTGCACCGCGAGCACCGGCGCGTCGGGCAGATCGACACCGAACCGCCGGGCCGCCTCGGTGAGCAACTCCTCGAGTTTCTCCGCGAGCAGCGAGACCTGGACCTTCTCCAGTGCCACGCTGACCACCCGCCCGCCGCCTCGGGCCTGCAGGAAGAACGTGCGATCCCCCGGCTCGCCGATCGTGCCGGCGACGAAGCGCTCCGGCGGCTCGAAGGCATGCACCTGATGGGTCATGCCGACCGTCCCCTCGGCATGCCCGCGCTGCGCTGGCTGCACTCGGTCATGCAGACGTTCCCTTCGGCATGCCCTCGCGGACCTCGCTTCGCTGGGTGCACTCGGTCATGCAGACGTTCCCTTCGGCATGCCCTCGCGGCCCTCGCTTCGCTCGGTGCACTCGGTCATGCCATCGACCTTATCCGGCGGCGCCCGCCCGCGCGTAGCGCACCGACGCGATTCGCCGAGGGCGCAACGTTGCGCACGCTGCGGTGATCGCGTCACTACCAGAGGTGATCAGCCGGCCCCGCCGCCGACGATCGCCTCCGACTCCGACGGTGCCGCGTGCGTCGTGCGCCGCCTGCGGTGCTTCGCGGGTACGAGCGCGGTGAGGTCGGCGGTGTCGTTGAGGCGTACCAGGAACGGGCGGATCGGGGTGTAACGGATCACGCTGACCGAGGCCGGATCGGCCACGATGCGCTGGAACTCGTCCAGATGCAGGCCCATGGCGTCCGCCACGATGGCCTTGATCACGTCGCCGTGGCTACACGCCAGCCAGAGCGCGTCCGGACCGTGCTCGACGGTCACCTTCGCGTCCCAGTGCCGGATCGCGGCCACCGCGCGGGCCGACATGGCGGCCATGGCCTCGCCGTTCGGGAAGACCGCGGCGCTCGGGTGCAGCTGCACCACACGCCACAGCGGGTCCTTGGCCAGCGTCTTGAGCGGCTGGCCCTCCCAGTCGCCGTACCCGCACTCGGTCAGCCCCTCGTCGACGATCGGCGCGGCGTCGGGCAGCGCCAGCTCGAGCGTCTGCCGGCAGCGGATCAGGGGGCTGGTCACCACGGCGGCCAGCGGCAGTGGGCGCAGCCGCTCGCCGAGCGTGGCGGCCTGGGCGCGACCGGCGTCGTCGAGCTCCACGGGCTGCCGGCCGGCGAGACCGCCGTCGGCGTTCGCGCTCGTACGGCCATGACGCAGGAGCAGGACGGTCGCCACGGTTACTCGGCCACGCCGGAGGCCTCGTACGCGTCGGCGATCTGCCGCAACGTGGCGATGCCGCTGTCCAGGTCGCCGACGTACGGGCTCACCGACAGCGTCCCCACGCCGGCGGCGGCGTACTGCCGGATCCGCTCGGTGATCTGGATCCGGTTGCCGATGATCGAGGTCCGCTCGATGAATTCCTGCGGAACCGCGGCCGCGGCGTCGCGCAGCTTCTTGTCCAGGTAGAGGTTCTGCACCTCGGCGGCCGCGTCGGCGTAGCCCATCCGCACCGCGAGCTGGTTGTAGAAGTTCTGCTCGCGGCTGCCCATGCCACCCACGTAGAGCGCCGCGTACGGGCGGATCACGTCGGCGCAGGCGGCGAGGTTGTCGCCGATCACGACGGGCACGCTGGGCGCCACGTCGAAGCCCGTCAACCCGGCCCCGGACTTGGACCGGCCGCGCTCGACGTGCTGGAGGTACTCGCCGGCCGCGTCCGGGGCGAAGAAGATCGCCAGCCAGCCGTCCGCGATCTCGCCGGCCAGTTCCAGGTTCTTCGGGCCCACCGCGGCCAGGTAGATCGGGATCGACTCGCGCGGCGGGTGGAAGCCGAGCCGCAGCGCCTTGCCGGGTCCGTCCGGCAGCGGCAGCGTGTAGTGCTCGCCCTCGTACGCGACCGGCTTGCGGGCGATGGCCATCCGGACGATGTCCACGTACTCGCGGGTGCGGCCGAGCGGCTTGCCGAACCGGACGCCGTGCCAGCCCTCGGACACCTGCGGCCCGGAGACGCCCAGGCCGAGCCGGAACCGGCCACCGGAGAGCGCGTCGATGGTCGCGGCGGTCATCGCGGTCGCCGCCGGGCTGCGGGCCGGGATCTGCATGACCGCGGCCCCCAGGTCGATGCGCTGCGTCTGGCCGGCGATCCAGGCCAGGATGCTGGGCGAATCCGAGCCGTACGCCTCGGCCGCCCACACCACCGAGTACCCGAGGCGGTCGGCCTCCTGCGCCAGGGTGAGGTTGTCGGCCATGGTGTCGCCACCCCAGTAGCCCAGGTTGAGTCCGAGTCGCACGCGGCGGAGCCTAACGAGCCCGCGGCCCGGGCACTGGAACTGCGGTGAAGGTTTCGCGCACGGCATGTGTGGGTCGGCGGCGAGTCGGACGTCTGTAGTTTGTCGAACCATGGAGCAGCGGTACCT
>JBKOWB010000297.1:0-12115 GCA_046724195.1 Actinomycetota bacterium | reverse complement strand
CCACACCGACGTGCCGCTCGCGTCAGGGCGGGGCGGGGGCCGGCGGGCCGTGCTGGCCGCCGAGGACCGCGACTTCTCCGGCCATTGGGGGATCTCGGTGCGGGGCGTCATGCGCGCCGCCGTCGCGGACGCCGGCGGCGCCCGCCAGGGCGCCTCGACGATCACCCAGCAGTACGCCCGGAACGCGTTCCTGACCCAGGACGTCTCGTTCGGCCGCAAAGCGCGTGAACTCGCGCTGGCCGTGAAGTTGGAGCGGCAGTACGTCAAGGACGAGATCCTGGAGAAGTACCTCAACACCATCTATTTCGGGCGTGGCGCCTACGGCATCGCGGCCGCCGCGCACGCGTACTTCGGCATCTCCCCGGAGCGGTTGACCCCAGCACAGGGCGCGGTGCTGGCCGCCGTCATCAAGGACCCGTACCGGTACGACCCGGCGGTCGACGCGACCGCCGCACGCGACCGCTGGGACTGGATCGTCGCGTCCGCCGCCGGGCGGGGCTGGCTCGACGAGACCCTGACCTACCCCGCCGTCCGGCCGCGCGACGGCGGCGGACTGGACGGCCCCAACGGCCTGGTTGTGGACCATGTCGAGGCGGAGCTAACCGCGCACGGCGTCACCTCTCAGGCCCTGCACACCCGCGGCCTCTCGATCATCACGACACTCGATCCGGTCGCCCAGGGCGCGGCGCTCATGCTGGTCGCTCAACAGCTCAAGGCCCAACCTCGCGGCCTGCTGGCGGCACTGGTCGCCGTCGACCCTAGGACCGGAGCGGTACGCGCGTACTACGGCGGCGATCGCGGCCGCGGATACTTCGACTACGCGGCCGCACCGCACCCGGCCGCGTCCACGTTCAAGCCCATCGTCCTCGCCGCGGCCCTGCGTCAGGGCATCGGTTACCGGTCGCGCTGGGACGGCAGTTCGCCGCGCGTCTTCCCGGGGCGGGGCGGCGTGCCGTTGCGAAATCACGACGACCTGCAGTGTCCTGACTGCACACTCGAGCAGGCCATGGTCGACTCGCTGAACACGCCGTTCTACGCGGTGACCGAGCGGATCGGCGCCGACCGGGTGCGCGCCATGGCGGTGGATCTCGGCATCTCCGACACGTACGGCGGCCACACGTCCATGGTGGACAGCGCTGGTGACCCGCAGCCCGGCCGCACGCGTCCGGACATCGCGATCGGCCGATACCCGGTGACGCCCGCCGACCTCGCCGGCGTCTACGCCACGTTCGCCGGCGGTGGGGTGCGGCACGACCGCTACTTCGTGCAGTCCGCCACCGCGGCGGACGGCACCGTACTCACCTCGGCGGCACCGACCGGGACCGTGGTGCTCGACCGGCGCGTCGCCGCCGACGTCACCGCGGTGCTCGGCGCGGTCGTCAAGGGTGACAAGGTCACGCCGGGGCGGCCGGCGGCCGGCAAGACCGGCACCCAGCAATGGGGCAACACAAAGGACAACCAGGATGCTTGGATGGCCGGGTACACGCCGGACCTTGCCACGGCCGTCTGGGTCGGCAGGGCCGTGCCGGGACCGATCCGCGACTCGACGAACAAGCCCATCGAGGGCGAGACTGTGCCGGCCCGGCTGTGGCGGGACTTCGTCAGCGCGGCGCTGCGGGGCAAACCGAAGAAACCGCTCCCCAAGCCGGCGAACGTCGGGCGGACCGACGTGGGGGACGCCGGGCACACGCACGGCAAGAGCCCCGACGACGTGATGGACGCCCGGCCGGCGACGGACGGGTACGAGCCGGTCGTGCACACCGCGCGTCAAGGCAGGCGGCTCGCGCTGACGTTCGACGACGGGCCGTCCGACTACACGCCGGCGATCCTGGACCTGCTGGCCACATACCACATCAAGGCGACGTTCTGCATGGTCGGCGAGCAGGTGGACGCATACCCGAAGACGGTGCGGCGGATCGTCGCCGAGGGGCACGCGCTGTGCAACCATTCCGCCCGCCACGACGACCTCGGTGGCCTCGCCCCCGACGAGATCCGCGACGACATGGCCAGCGCGGACGCGGCGATCGGCCGCGCCGCGCCGGGCGCGACGGTGACGTACTTCCGGGCGCCGTACGGCGACTGGGGTGCGTCGGCAAAGGTGGCGGCCCAGCTCGGGCACACGCCGCTGGGGTGGCTGGTGGACCCGGACGACTGGATGCTGCCCGGTGCGGACGTCATCGCCGGCCGGATCGAGCAGCAGCTCACACCCCGCGCGGTGGTGCTCGTCCACGACGGCGGGGGTCCGCGGGATCAGACGATCGCGGCGCTGAAGAAGGCGATCCCGAAGCTTCTCCACGACGGCTGGACGTTCGACCTGCCGGCGGTCACGGTGGCGGCGCACGCGTGGCCGGCCGCGGGCGCGACGCCATCCGCGGGCCCTACGGCGACCCCGTCGGGGGCGGCCGCGCCTTCGGCGGCGGACACGCCGGCCCCATCCATGGCGGCAGCGTCCTCGCCGGACGGCGGCACGCCCGACCCGGACCCGCCGGACGTCATGGAGCATCTGGGCCGGGCCGCTACAAGAGGGTGAGGCGGTGGACGAGCTTGTCGATCCGCTTCCGCGGCCCGACCAGGCTGACCGCACTGTAGGTGAGATCCGCGGTGTCCGTCGCCCCGACCCGGCGCAGGTAGTCGTCGTAGACCCGCGTCGTGTGCGCACTGGCCGGCATGTCCGCGACGAAGACACCCAAGGCGCCCGCGGCCTTCGCGCGGATCGCGCTCAGCTGCGCGGCCGAAGCACCCAGCACGGCGCAGCCCGCCCACGGCAACCCCGGGTGTACGACGCCGGCCGCGTCCTTGGCGTCCGGCCCGATCAGTCCCGGTACGGCGGAGGTCGTCGCCGCGGCCACGCACACCGCGGCGTTGACCGCTGGACCCGGTGGCAACTCCTGGTCGACCACGATGACCCACTTGAGCCGCGCCGACCGGGTCGGCTGGTCGGTCCGGATCTCGTCGGATTCGAAGCCGATCGTACTTGATACGTTCATGTCATATGACGGTAGGCATCCGCACGGCCTGACCACAACAAGTACGTATTTAATTCGGCTACGATAGGCTGGTGGCGCATCTCGACGAACTTGATACGGCGATCCTGCGGGAACTGCAGGTGGATGCACGGCGCACGAACCGCGACGTCGCCGCCGCGGTCGGGGTGTCGCCGACGACCGCACTCGATCGCACGCGGGCGTTGCGCGACCGCGGCGTCATCCGGGGCGCCAGCCTGAACGTCGACCTCGCCGCGATCGGCCGGCCGGTGCAGGCGCTCATCGCGGTCCGGATCAGGCCACCGTCACGCCGCAACATCGAGGCGTTCCGCAACTGGGTCAAGGCCCAGCCGGACACGCTCGGCGTCTTCGTGACGACGGGAAACGAGGACTTCCTGATCCACGTGGCGGTGCCTGGCAACGACAGCCTCTACGCGTTCGTCATCGATCGGCTCACCGAGCACCCGCACGTCGCCGACGTACGCACGTCGGTCGTGTACGAGCATCTCCGCAACGACCGCATCGCTCCGGTCAGATCATGAGCTCCGCGGCGGCTGGTGGACCTATCGTTGGAGCGTGCGGATCAGGGAAGCGACGCCGGCCGACTGGCCGAAGATCTATCCGTTCTTCTCGGCGATCGTCGCGGCCGGCGAGACGTACGCGTACCCCGAAGGGCTTTCGGCGGGCGAGGCCGAGGCGCTGTGGATGGAACGGCCGCCAGGCCGGACCGTCGTCGCCGTCGACGGCGACGACGTGCTCGGCTCAGCCAAGATGGGCCCGAACCGGCCCGGCCGCGGCGCGCACATCGCCACCGCCAGCTTCATGGTCGACCCGGCGCACGCCGGCCGCGGCGTCGGTCGTGCGCTGGGCGAGTACGTCATCGACTGGGCCGGGCGCAACGGCTACCGCGGGATCCAGTTCAACGCGGTGGTGGAGACGAACGCCTCCGCCGTACATCTGTGGCAGGCACTCGGTTTCGAGATCCTCGCGACCGTGACCGAGGCCTTTGATCATCGTACGAACGGACGCGTAGGGCTCCACATCATGTTCCGAAAACTGGCCTAGGCGTTGCATGTGCTCCCATTGGCACATGGAACTCCTCGAGCTCTACCGGCGCAGCATCAGCGGCTTCCTGACCCGCGTTGAGCGGATCGGGGCCCGGGACTGGGACCGCCCTACACCCTGCCCGGCGTGGACCGTGCGGGATCTCGTCAACCACGTCGTGTACGAGGACCGGTGGGCTGTACCGCTGATGGCGGGCCGCACCATCGCCGAGGTCGGCGACCGCTTCGACGGCGATCTGCTCGGCGACGACCCGGTCGGCCGCACGCTGGACGCCGCGAAGCAGGCCGAGGCCGCCGCCGCCGAGCCCGGCGCGCTCGAACGCACCGTCCAGCTGTCATTCGGTCCGACGCCCGCCGACGAGTACACGTGGCAGATGCTGGCCGAGCACCTCCTGCATGGCTGGGACCTGGCCGCCGCCACCGGCGCCGACCGCCGGCTGGATGCGGTGGTGGTATCTGCGTGCGCCGGTTGGTTTCTCGACCGCGAGCAACTCTTCCGCGACGCCGGCGCGATCGGCCCGCGAGTCGCGGTGCCGTCGGGCGCGGACGCGCAGGACAAGCTCCTCGGCGCGTACGGTCGCGATCCGGACTGGTCCCGCTAGCCCGCGCCACATGAGTCGCGGTCGTTGTGCCGGTGGGGTCACAGCCAGCCCGCCTTCTTGAAGCGGCGGTACAGGAAGATGCCCGAGCCCACCATGACGAGCAGCACCGCCGCGTAGCCGTACTTCCAGCCCAGTCCCGGAATGAACTCGAAGTTCATGCCGTAGATGCCGGCGATGACGGTCTGCACGGCGGCGATCGCGGCCCACGAGGCGATCTTGCGCATGTCGTTGTTCTGGTCCACGCTCACCTGGGCCAGCCGCCCCTGCAGGATCGAGTTCAGCAGGTCGTCGAAGCTGGCGACCCGGTCCACGGCGCGCGCGAGCCGGCCCCGCACGTCCACGAAGTACGGATGCAGCGCCGGCGGCAGGCTCGGGAGGTCGAGCAGCCGTTGCAACGGCTCCTGCAGCGGCAGGACGGCACGCTTGAACTCGACCATCTCGCGCTTGAGCTGGTACATCTGCGGGATACCGGGGGAGCGGTCGGCGGCGAACGCGGACTCCTCCAGCCGCTCGAGGTCCCGTTCCACGTGGCCGGCGACGTCCAGATAGAGGTCGACCATCCGGCCGCAGACCGCGTACGCGACGGCCCAGGGTCCCTCGGCGAGCAAGGTCGGGCGCCGCTCGAGCTCCTGGCGGACCTCCCGCAGCGCACCGGCCGCGCCGTGCCGCATCGTGACGACGAACCGATCGCCGATCAGCACTGTGACGTCGCCGGTGTCGACGACCTCCGAGGTCTCGGTGAGCTCCTCGTGCTCGACGTAACGGGCCGTACGCAGCACAAGCCGGGTGACTTCGCCAATCGTTTCGGCAACCGGCCGGTGGCCACTCACCACCGCCTGCTCGACGGTAAGCTCGTGCAACCCGAAGGCGCCGGCGATCGAGCGCATCGTCGCGCGATCGGGTTCGTGTAGACCGAGCCAGACGAACGCCCCGCGGATGCGGCGGGCCTGCCGGATCGCGTCGGTGTAGTGGACCTGACCCGGCCTCCGGTGACCGTCGACATAGACGGCACAGTCCACCACCGCGTCGGGGTTTCCGCGTCGCCGCGCCGGAAGTGGATGCTCGGGCCGGGCGAGGCCGCCGATAAGCCGGCCCAGCGGACGGGGAAGGAGCTCGACCAACGCCGGCTGTTGCCGCGCGGCCGAGCCATCCCTCCGCACCCATCCGAACATCCGTCGCCTCCGTTCACGCCGCTTCGCGCATGACGGTAGCGGGCGGACCCGGTGCCGACCGGGCCGGTTCTAGGCGGAACGGCGCATCGCGCGGACGCCGACCACCAGGCCGAGTGCGCCGACACCCACCGCGGCGATCGTGCCGGTCAGCGTCGTCGAGTTCCAGATGTCGCCGTTGAACAGCGTGCGCTCGGCGTCCACCACGTACGAAAGCGGGTTGAACTTGGACAGCGTCCGCAGCCAGCCGGGGCCGCCGTCGATCGGCAAGAGCATGCCGGCGAGCAGCAGCAGCGGGAACAGCAACGTCTGCTGCACGGTCCAGAACAGCCATTCCTGATTCTTCGACGCGAGCGCGAGCGTGTATGAGAGCGCGCCGAGCCCGAGGCAGAACGCGGACAAGATCAGGACGCCGACCAGCGTGCCGGCCAGATGCAGCTCGAACCCGAATGGCAGGCACACCACCACGATCAGGGCGGCCTGGGCGATCACCGGGACGATCTCCTTCAGTGCGCGCCCGATCAACAGCGCGGGACGGCGTAACGGCGTGACCAGCATCCGCTCGTGCGAGCCGGTCTGCATCTCGTAGAGCAGGTTCGAACCGGTCATCGAGGTACCGAACAGGCAGGACATCACCACGATCCCCGGTACGAACCACTGCAGCGCCGAGCCGCCGCCGGCAACCTCGGGTAGCAGCGGAGCGAACAGCGCTAGGAAGACCAGCGGCTGCACCATGCTGAACACAACGGTGAACGGATTGCGCAGCACCGGTCGCAGCTCGCGGCTGAAGACGGTTCCGGTGTCGGTGATGAGATTCGTCATGACTCAGACCTCCACGAGTTCTTTGATGTCGTCGCCTTCGCCGGTGGTCTCGGCCGCGACGCCGCCTTCACGCAGGCTCCGGCCCGTCAAGGTGAGGAAGACGTCGTCGAGCGTGGGCCGGGTGACCTCGACGGAGGAGGCCGGAACGCCGACCGCGCGGAGGTCGTCGAGGATGCCGGTGACCAGCCTTGGCGCACCGGCGACACTGATCCGCAGTTCCGTTCCGTACCGCTGAAGCTTTTGCGGGATCCGGGAGGCCGCGCTCGCGGCGTCGGTCTCGTGGTCGAAGCCCAGGGTGATCTTGTCGCCAACGTGGATCGCCTTGAGCCGCTCGGGGGTGTCGTCGGCGATGATCCGGCCGTGGTCGACCACGATGACCCGCTCGGCCATCGAGTCGGCCTCGTCCAGGTAGTGCGTGGTCAGCACGATCGTCGTCTCGCGGCTCTTGCGCAGCTCGACGATGTGCTCCTGGAGGTTGGCGCGGTTCTGCGGGTCGAGTCCGGTCGACGGCTCGTCGAGGAAGAGCAGTTCGGGTGCGTGGATGAGGCCCATGGCGATGTCGAGGCGGCGGCGCTGACCGCCGGAGAGCGTGGATACCGTACGGTCGGCGACCTCGCCGAGGCCGAGCGAGTCGATCAGCTCGGCGGCCCGCCGGCGCGCGTCGCGGACCCGCATCCCATACGAACGGCCCTGGCTCATCAGCTCGTCACGGCCGCGCTGGCTGTGGCCGGCGCCGTTGCCCTGGCCGATGTATCCGATCCGGTGCCGGACCTCGCGCTGCTGCCGGACCACGTCGAAGCCCGCGACCCGCGCCGTGCCGGACGTCGGCGGGATCAGCGTGGTCAGCATCCGCAGCGTCGTCGACTTGCCGGCACCGTTCGGGCCGAGCAGTGCGACCAGCTCGCCGGGTGCGACGGTGAGGTCGATGCCGTCGACCGCCCTCACCGTGGCCTTCTTCGACCTGAAGTGCTTCGTCAGCTCGTGCGTCTCAATCATGAATCCGAGGCTAGAGTTCGATGCGGCCAGTTCTTGACCTCAATGCGGCGGAGTCTGGAGTTCATGGCGAACACGAGTGCGCGGATGCTCCGGCTGCTGTCGTTGCTGCAGACCCACCGCTACTGGCCCGGCGGCGAGTTGGCCGAGCGGCTCGAGGTGAGCCCGCGCACGCTCCGCCGCGATGTCGACCGGCTCCGCGAGCTGGGCTATCCGGTGGACGCGACGCGCGGCGTCGCGGGCGGGTACCAGCTGCAGGCCGGCGCCGCGGTGCCGCCGCTGCTGCTCGACGACGACGAGGCGGTCGCCATCGCGGTCGGCCTGCGCACGGCCGCCGCCGGCGCCGTGGCCGGTTTCGAGGAGACGTCGGTACGGGCGCTTGCCAAGGTGATCCAGCTGCTCCCGCCACGCCTGCGCCGCCGCATCGACGCGTTGCAGGCGGCCACGTCCCCGGGGGTCTTCGGCGGCGGCCCCACATTGGACGCGGCCACGCTGACCACGCTGGCCATGGCATGCCGCGGCGAGGAGCGCCTCCGTTTCGACTACACGCCGCGCGACGGCGACGCCGCCGCTCGCTATGTCGAGCCGCACCGCCTGGTGTCGCTGGGCCGCCGCTGGTACCTGGTCGCCTGGGACCTGGACCGCGGCGACTGGCGCAGCTTCCGGGTCGACCGCCTGAGCGCGCCGGCCCTGACGGGTGCCCGTTTCCGCCCTCGCGAGATCCCCGGCGGCGACCCGGTGGCCTGGATGCGCGCCCGCCTCGCCGCGATCCCCAACAAGTACGACGTCTCGGTCGTGTTCCGGGCGCCGTCCACGATTGTCACGGGGTTCGTCGGCCAGTGGGCGGCGGTGGAGCCGATCGATGCGGACTCGTGCCGCATGCGCATGAACGTCGACGACCTGAACTGGCCGCTGTGGGTCCTGGGCGGCCTCGGTGCCGACTTCACGATCGAGTCCCCGGCGGAGCTTCGCAGCCGGGTCCGTGCGGCCGGTGAGACCATGCTCCGCGGCGCCGCCTGACCTGCCCACCAGCCCCGCTTCGAGCGTGCGCGCGGATCGGCGCCCCCGTGGCGCCGATCCGTACCCGGAATCTATCGACTGCCTCCGACAGTTCTTCGTTCCACTTCATTCTTGACTTATATAAGTCTTGACCGAAATCCTGTCCAGGTGCACGCGTTCGACATCCTCGGCGATCCCGTCCGGCGCCGGATCCTGGAGCTTCTCGCCGACGGCGAGCAGTCCGCGGGCACGATCAGCGGGTTCATCCAGCGGGAGTTCGGCATCTCGCAGCCCGGGGTGTCGCAACACCTGCGCGTATTGCGGGAGCACGGGTTCGCCACGGTCCGTGCCGACGGCGCCCGCCGGCTGTACGCGGCCGACCCGGAGCCATTGCAGGAGGTCGACGTGTGGCTCGACCGCTATCGCCGCTTCTGGCACCAACGCCTCGACGCGCTCGGCACCGAACCGAAGCGTGGCCGACACTAGCTGCGACGCGCGACATCGACCCGTGCTCAACGACGCCGAGACCGGTAGCCGCCGCCGGCTGGAGGTCGCTACATGGGTCGCTGGGGAGACTGCCTGATCCCCTGCCACGGGTCGGTGCCGCCGTCCGCCGGCCGCTCGTAGGTGTTCGGGCCAGTCTGGCCAGTACGCCGCGGTGCGCTGACGTAGCGGGCGACCAGTTCCGGCTCGGAGCCGGGGGCGGGCTGGCCCAGGCCAAGCCCGTCCATGCCGATCGGCCGGTCCCGTTCCCAGTTGGCGGCGGCCTGCTCGTCGGGTTGGTCGGCGGTGGGTCGGCGCCGCCACCGGCCGACGCTGACCGTGGCCACCAGCATCATCGCCCCGAGCAGCATGGCCGTCCCGGTGCGGAGCGGGGTAGTGGGGTCGGTGGCGTGACCGGCCAGGGAGATTTTTTCTGGGAACACGTTGAGTACGCCGTCGGGGTCGGTCAGCAGCGCCAGGTAGCTGGCCGCGTAGCCGGCGCCGGTGAGCACCGCGCCGAGCGGCGATACCCGCAGAGTGGCCAGCAGCCCGAGCAGCAGCCCGGCCCCGGCCAGGCACACCACCGGCCGGATGAAGTCGCCGGTGTCGAAGGCGCCGGTGTGCTGCTGGTTGGCGAAGGCCTGGGCGGAGCGGTCCTGTCCGAAGGCGAGCAGAATCCAGGACAGCGGGGCCACGAAGACCGCGGCGATCAAGGTGAATAGGTGGCGCATGCCGGCAACGGTAGCGAGTCGCCGATGTGATCGAGAGATCGACGACGTCGGGAGCGCCGATCCTTCGGATAGCGCTCAGAAGCCGCGGCGGGTGTAACGCGCCAGGCATTCCCGACGCTTACCGCGTACTCCTGGAAGACGGCCCTGTTCTGCGGTGTCCCGTGGCAGCTTCCTGGGTGTCGTTGCGCTGGCCATCGTCATCTCCGGGCTTCGCGCGAGCCCAGAGCGCGATACAGCCCGTTTGAGCTAGTTCAGCCGGCGGCGATGGCGTTGGCGATGGAGTCGAGGTCAGGTAGGGGTCCGGTGAGCTCGCCGTTGCTTCTGAGCTCGGTAACCCGGTGGCGGAACTCGATGAAGGAGTCGGCGGCTTCGCCGGTTTCGCCGGCGTTGAGGTGCCGGGCGACTTCGTTGAGGTCGCGGAGCAGGGTCCGGCCCGCTTTCCGTTTGAGCTGACCGGTGTCGACCTGCCGCTGCAGGACCGCGGCGAGTCCAGTGATCTGTTCGAGGGGCGTGGCCCGGGCGGGCGACGTCGGGGCAGCGGTCGGCGCGGTCGGCGATGCGGATGCCGGCGGGGATGGGGTGGGTTGGCTGGGTTCGGGTGGCGCGGCCGGTTCGACCGGTGGGGCGGCAGTGTCCGGGGACGCGGTCGCCGGTGGCGGCGCCCCGATCGGCGTGTCGGGCTGTCCGGCACCACGGGCCAGCATGATCGCCGCGGTGATGGTGGTGAGCACCGCGGCGGCGACAAGCAGCACCACCCAGCCGGACAGCCACCGGCCGGGCCCGAGGATGCGGGTCGGGGCCAGCGCGGACCGGTGCCGGCCGGTGCTCCCGCCGTCCTCGGCGGCCGAAGTGCCCGCGCCGGGCGCCGCTATAGGGCTCGTCAGAGCGAACTGGGTCGGCTCATCCACGGCAGGGAGGGCGGTGGTGGGCGGGTCGGGGTCGCCCGCGTCCACCAAATCGGCTTCGATGGCGGTGAGCCGATCTCGGACCGTCCAGGCGGTGGCGGGCCGGTCCGCGCGGTCCTTGGCCAGCAGCTCACCGACGAGCCGGTCCAGGGCGGCCGGGACGTCGTCGCGGTGCAGGCTCAGCGGCACAGGTGGTTCGTGCAGGTGCAGGTCGAGCACGTCCATCGGGTTCGTGCCGGTAAACGGTGGCCCACCGGTCAGCATCATGTAGAGCACACAGCCCACCGCGTACAGGTCCGAGCGGCCGTCCACCCACTCCCCGGTCGCCTGCTCCGGCGCCATGTAATGACACGTCCCGACCACCGCGCCGGTGCCGGTCAACGCCGCCTGGCCAGCGGCCCGCTGCAGGCGCGCGACGCCGAAGTCGCAGACCTTCACCACGCCTGTCGGGCTGACGAGAACGTTCGAGGGCTTGATGTCACGATGAACGATGCCGGCCGCGTGCGCAGCGCCCAGTGCGTCACAGATCTGGGCTGCGATCGAAACCGCCTGCTCGACCGGGAAGGGTCCCTGCTCGATGAGCAACTCGCTCGCGCTGCGGCCTTCCACCAACTCCATTACCAGGTACGCAGTGTCATCGGCGACGTCGAAGTCGTACACCCCGACGATGTGGCGATGCGCCAACCCGGCCACCGCGTGCGCCTCCCGACGCAACCGTTCCAGCACCACCGGGTCATCCCGCCACACCGGGTCCAGCAGCTTAACGGCCGCGCTCCGGTCCAGGCGGCCGTCCCACGCGCGCCACACGCTGGCCATGCCACCCCGGCCCAACTGCTGCTCCAGCCGGTACCGGCCACCCACCAGCAGCCCCACCATCCGGCCCGACCCGGCGACCGCGGGATTGACCGTCATGCCCGATCCACCAACACCGCGTCGCCCCCGCCGCGCCCCGCCGCGGCACCGGCACGGAGAACGCCCTGCAGGCGTTGGGCACCGGCCCGGTCCAGGCATCCGAGCAGCGTCGACCAGGCCACATCACGGCGCATGTGGTAAGCCTCCTTCCCCGGACACGGCGAGCGAACGCCGCATGGTTGCGTACCTAAGAAGGGCGCATCCCACCCGCGCTGCGTTACACCTCTTCCGCTCGCACGGATGCCGATGACCGCCCGCCGGCAGCAGCGGGCGGCCTCGGCACAGCCGTCGCTGTCTAGCTCTCGTCCTCGTCCTTGGCCGCCGGGGCTGCGTCCTTGGCCGCCGGGGCTGCGTCCTTGGCCGCCGGGGCTGCGTCCTTGGCCGCCGGGGCTGCGTCCTTGGCCGCCGGGGCTGCGTCCTTGGCCGCCGGGGCTGCGTCCTTGGCCGCCGG
>JBKOWB010000293.1:0-8508 GCA_046724195.1 Actinomycetota bacterium | reverse complement strand
CACTGCCGGAGGCCGTCCCAGGCCCCGGCCCCCCACCTCGGGCCACTCTCGCCCGTTGATCATGAGGTTGGCGCACCCATATGTCCGATCTGTCGCACAGTAACCTCATGATCAACCGGAGTCCGGCGAGAACCTCAGGACCGGGCCGGCGGCGAACCGGGGCCGGGCCGGGCCACGGGCGCACACGGCTGGAGGCCGTCCCAGGCCGGCGGCCCCGCCTCGGGTCACTCTCCCCCGTTGATCATGAGGTTAGCGCACCCATATGTCCGATCTGTCGCACAGAAGCTTCATGATCAACCGGGCGAGGCGCGGGCCCGAGCCGGGCTGGGCCAAGGCGGGGCGCCGGCCGGGGGCGGGCGGGGCTGGTCAGATCACTACGCTGACCAGGCGGCCCGGGACCACGATGACCTTCTTGGGGTCGCGGCCGGCCAGCACCTCGGCGACCTCGGCCAGCGCGGCCGCCCGTACCGAATCCTCGGCCGTGTCCGGAGTGACCTCGATCCGCCCGCGGACCTTGCCGTTCACCTGCACGGGGTAGGTGATCGACTCGGCCACCAGCTGGGCCGGGTCGGCGACCGGGAAATCGACGTAGGCCAGCGTGCCGTCATGGCCCAGCTTGCGCCACAGCTCCTCGGCCAGGTGCGGAGCGAACGGCGACAGCATCAGCACCAGCGGCTCGATCGCCTCGCGGGACGCGGTCGGCAGCGGGGTCAGAGCGTTGGTCAGCTCGATCAGCTTGGCGATCGCCGTGTTGAACCGCAGCTCGTCCATGTCGCCGCGAATGCCGTCGATGACCCGGTGCAGCAGCCGCCGCGTCTTCGGGTCCAGCGGGTCGTCGGCGACCCGGATCGCGCCGGTCTCCTCGTCGACGACCAGGCGCCACACCCGCTGCAGGAAGCGATGAGCCCCTACCACGGCGCGGGTCTCCCACGGGCGGGACACGTCCAGCGGGCCCATCGCCATCTCGTAGACGCGGAACGTGTCGGCGCCGTACCGGTCGCTGATCTCGTCCGGCGTGACGACGTTCTTCAGCGACTTGCCCATCTTGCCGTACTCGCGGGCGACCTCCCGGCCGTCGTAGTACCACTTGCCGTCGCGCTCGACGACCTCCTCGGCGGGCACCACGACGCCACGGGCGTCCCGGAACGCGTACGCCTGGATGTAGCCCTGGTTGAACAGCATTCGGAACGGCTCGAATGAGGAGACGTGGCCCAGGTCGTACAGCACCTTGTGCCAGAAGCGGGCGTACAGCAGGTGCAGCACGGCATGCTCGACGCCGCCCACGTACAGGTCGACGCCGCCGCAGTCGGCGGGGTCTCGCGGCCCCATCCAGTACGCTTCGTTCTCCTTGTCGACCAGCACCTTGTCGTTGTGCGGGTCCAGGTAACGCAGCTCATACCAGCACGAACCGGCCCACTGCGGCATCGTGTTCGTCTCGCGGGTGTAGTGCTCCGGGCCGTCGCCCAGGTCCAGCTCGACCTCCACCCACTCCTTCTTGCGCGACAGCGGCGTCTCGGGCTCGCTGTCCGCGTCATTCGGGTCGAAAGTGCGCGGCGAGAAGTCTTCCACGTCGGGCAGCACGACCGGCAGCATCGAATCGGGCAGCGCAACCGGCAGGCCGGTGTCGTCGTACACGATCGGGAACGGCTCGCCCCAGTAGCGCTGCCGGCTGAACAGCCAGTCGCGCAGCCGGAACGTGGTCGCGCCCTTGCCGTGCCTGTGCTCCTCCAGCCAGGCGATCATCGACGCTTTCGCGTCGGCCACCCCCAGGCCGTTCAGCCAGTCCGAGTTGATGGCCGGACCTTCGCCCGGGTACGCCCCTGCAAAACCCGCTGTGCCACTTCCGGCGCCTGGTCCTTCGGACGGCGCGGAGGACCCGGACAACCCCGGAGGCTGGACGGTACGGATGATCGGCAGGTCGAAGACCTCCGCGAACGCCCAGTCGCGCTCGTCCTGCCCGGGCACCGCCATGATCGCGCCGGTGCCGTACCCGGCCAGCACGTAGTCGGCGACGAACACCGGGATGTGGGCGCCGTTGACCGGGTTGGTCGCGTACGCGCCGGTGAAGACGCCGGTCTTGACCTTGGCGTCGGTCCGCTCCTCGTCGGTCTTCGCGGCGGCCTGAGCCCGATACGCGGCCACCGCCTCCTCAGGGGTGGCGTGCCCGCCGGTCCACGCCGGCTTCGTACCTTCTGGCCAGGCGGCCGGCACGATGGAGTCGACCAGCGCGTGCTCGGGCGCCAGCACCATGTAGGTGGCCCCGAACAGCGTGTCGGGACGCGTCGTGAAGACGCCGATCACGTCGTCGGTGTCCACCGGAAAGTCGACATGCGCACCTTGCGAGCGGCCGATCCAGTTGCGCTGCATCAGCTTCACGGGCTCCGGCCAGTCCAGGAAGTCCAGGTCCTCGACCAGGCGGTCGCCGTACGCGGTGATCCGCATCATCCACTGCTTCAGGTTGCGCTGGAAGACCGGGAAGTTGCCCCGCTCGCTGCGCCCGTCCGGCGTGACCTCCTCGTTGGCCAGGACCGTACCCAGGCCGGGGCACCAGTTGACCGGCGCCTCGCTGATGTACGCCAGGCGGTACCCGTTGACGGCCTCGCGGCGCTCCACCGCGGACAGCTCGGCCCATGGGCGTCCGTCCGGGGTCGCGCGCTCACCCCCCTCGAACTGGGCGATCAGGTCGTCGATCGGCCTGGCCTTGCGCGCCTCGGCGTCGTACCACGAGTTGAAGATCTGCAGGAAGATCCACTGTGTCCAGCGGTAGTACTCGGGGTCGGTGGTGGCGAACGTGCGGCGGTTGTCGTACGCCAGGCCCAGCCGGCGCAGCTGGCCCCGGTAGCGCTCGATGTTCGCCTCGGTGGTGGTGCGCGGGTGCGTGCCGGTCTGCACCGCGTACTGCTCCGCGGGCAGGCCGAACGCATCGAAGCCCATCGGGTGCAGCACGTTGAAGCCGGCCATCCGCTTGTACCGGGTGTAGGAGTCCGTGCCGATGTAGCCCAGCGGATGCCCGACATGCAGGCCGGCGCCGGACGGGTACGGGAACATGTCCTGCACGAACAGCTTCGGCGCGCCGGCGCGCGGATGGGTCGAGTCGGCCAGCTCGCCGGTCGGGTTCGGCGCGAAGAAGGTGCCGCTGTCGGCCCAGTACGCCTGCCAGCGGTGCTCGATCTCGCCGGCCATGGCCGCCGTGTAGCGGAACGGCGGGATGTCCGCGGTGGTCTCTGACTCGCTCATCGTCACCATCTCGTCATAAGTAAGCGGCTGGGTAGGACGCTTCAGGGCACAAAAAAGCCCCTCACGCAGGAGGGGGCGCCGTGCTGGGTCGTCACTAGCGACGGTTCAGCACGGCCGGCTAAGAAGCTGGGACCACCGGGCCATGTGTGCATGATACCGGTCGCCGTCGGCTGGCGGCGACCGGTATCACGATCTGTGCGTTGGCTCAGCGTGCGCCGTCGGCTTCGTCCCCGCTGGGGCTCGCGGTGTGACCGGGTTAACCTGTGGGAGAACGGGCGGCGAGCGCCGGAGGCCGACGGACCGCCGGCCGCCCGCGAACCTTCAGGCCCTCCCCGGCGTCTACGTGGAGGGAGAGGCATGGACGACGTGGAGGAGGCCCGTGACAACGCCAACCTGGGACGTGGCCGGCGGCCCGCTGCCGAGCGACGATTTCCGCGCCGCGACCGAAGCCATCATGGCCAATATCGAGCAGGTCATCGAGGGCAAGAGCGCGACGGTACGGCTGGCGCTCGCCGTCATGCTGGCCGAGGGTCACCTCCTCATCGAGGACGTGCCCGGCGTCGGCAAGACCAAGCTGGCCAAGGCGCTGGCGCGATCCATCGACTGCTCGGTGCGGCGAATCCAGTTCACGCCCGACCTGCTGCCCAGCGACGTGACCGGGGTCAGCGTCTACAACCAGGAGACGCGCGACTTCGAGTTCAAGCCGGGCGCCGTCTTCGCGAACCTGGTCGTCGGTGACGAGATCAACCGGGCCTCGCCCAAGACCCAGTCCGCGCTGCTGGAGTGCATGGAGGAGCGGCAGGTCACCGTCGACGGCACCACGTACGAGCTGCAGGCGCCGTTCATGGTCATCGCGACGCAGAATCCGATCGAGATGGAAGGCACGTACCCCCTCCCCGAGGCCCAGCGCGACCGGTTCACCGCGCGCATCGCCATGGGCTACCCGGATCCGCGCGCCGAACTCGCCATGCTCAACGGCCACGGCGCGGTCGACCCGCTGAACAAGCTCGCGGCCGTCGCGGACGCGGCGCTGGTCCGGCGGCTGATCGCGACCGTTCGCGACGTGCACGCCGCCGACGCGGTCCAGCAGTACGCGATCGCCCTGGTCACCGCGACCCGCGAAGCTCCCGAGCTCCGCCTGGGAGCCTCGCCGCGATGCACGCTGCAGCTGCTGCGCACGGCCAGGGCGGTGGCCGCGCTCGAGGGCCGCGACTACGTGCTGCCCGACGACCTGCAGACGCTGGCGGTGCCGGTGCTGGCGCACCGCATCATCCCGACCGCCGACGCTCAGCTCAACCGGCGGACCACCGACGCGATCGTGGCCGAGATCGTGCACCGGCTGCCGCTGCCGCACGACCGGAACCGCTCGCCGTACGACACCCGCGCCTCGGGCGACGGGCGCGCCCAGTACGAGTCGCGGGGGCGGTGACGATGCGGGAGGCCATGCGGGGGCTGACCACCCGCGGCCGCTCGTTTCTCGCGGCGGCCGCGGCGGCCGGGGTCTCGGCGCTCGTGCTCGGCGAGCGGGACCTGCTACGGGTCGCGGTGCTGCTCGCGGCGTTGCCGCTGCTCGCCGCCGCGTACGTGGGGCGCAGCCGCTACAAGCTGGCCTGCACCCGGTCGTTGGACCCGGGCCGTGCCCCGGTCGGCTCCAGCGCGCGGGTGATCCTGCGCCTGCAGAACATGTCCCGGCTGCCCACCGGCACGCTCCTGCTCGAGGACCGGCTGCCGTACGCGCTGGGCAGCCGGCCCCGGGTGGTGCTGGAACGGCTCGGCGCGCACCAGGCCAGCTCGGTGGCGTACACGGTGCGTGCCGACGTGCGCGGCCGCTATCCGGTCGGCCCGCTGGTGATCCGCCTGACCGACCCGTTCGGCCTCTGCGAGCTCAACCGCTCGTTCCCCAGCGTGGACCGGCTCACCGTCATCCCGCAGGTCGTGCAGCTGCCTAAAGTCCGGCTCGCCGGCGAGTACGCGGGCACCGGGGACAGCCGGGCGCGGTCGGTGGCCGTGCACGGCGAGGACGACGCCGCGACCCGTGAATACCGGCGCGGCGACGATCTGCGCCGCGTGCACTGGCGGTCCACCGCCCGCACCGGCGAACTGATGGTGCGTCGCGAGGAGCAGCCCTGGGACAGCCGCGCGACGGTGGTCCTCGATACGCGGGTGTACGCGCACCGCGGCGAGGGTCCCACCGCGAGCTTCGAGTGGGCCGTCTCCGCGGCCGCCAGCGTCGCCATGTATCTGCGCGACGCCGGCTACAGGGTGCGCCTCGTGACCGGCTCCGGCGTGGACGTGGACGCGACCGACGTCGACGGCGAGGGTGTCATCCTGGACACGCTCGCCGACGTGAAGCTGGCCCAGAACGGCGACGTCTCGATCTTGGTCGAACAGGTCCGGCGGCGCTCGGACGGCGGCCTCGTGATCGGGCTGTTCGGCGCGCTGACCGTGGCCGAGGCCGAGGTGCTCAGCGGCCTCCGCGGCAACGGCGCGACCTGCATCGGGTTCGCCATCGACAGCGCGACCTGGGTGTCCATGATGCCGGGCGATCGCCAGGAGTCGGATCTGCAGCATTCGGCCGCGGCGCTGGCCCTCGTACACAGCGGATGGCGCTCGGTGCCGGTGGTGCACGGTGACTCGCTCGCCGTGCTCTGGCCGGCCGCGGCGCGCGGGTCCACCGGCTTCGCGTGGCGCGCCGCGATGGCCGAGACGGTGGCCGGAGGGCTGCGATGACCGGACGCCGCCGGCTCGGCCTGGTCGCGGCCAGCGCCACCCTGCTCGCGGCCGCGCCCCTCTCCTCGATCTTCGAAACCTGGACGTGGCTGCTCGAGTGCATCCTCGCGGTCGGCTTCATCGCGGGCGCCGCGGTGGTCGCCCGGACGCTGCGGTTCCCGGTCTGGGCGCTGGTGCTGAGCATGGTCGGGATGCTGCTGCTCGCGCTCGCGTGGATGTTCCCGAGCGGCGACGAACTGGCCTCGCTGTTGCCGACCCCGTCGACGTTGTCGCACTTCGGCCAGCTCATGGCGCAGGCCGGCAGCGACACCCGCTCGTACGGCGTGCCGGTGCCGGACCGGGACGGCCTGCTGTTCATCACCGTGCTCGGCATCGGCTCGGTCGCGATCCTGGTCGACGTGCTCACGGTCGTGATGCGCCGGCCCGCGCTGGCCGGCCTGCCGATGCTCGCCATCTACTCGGTGCCGGTCGCCGTCTACATCGACGACGTACCGGTCATGCCGTTCATCATCGGTTCGGTCGGCTTCCTCTGGCTGCTGGTCGCGGACAACGTCGACCGGGTCCGGCGCTTCGGCCGCCGCTTTACCGGCGACGGCCGCGACGTCGACGTGTGGGAGCCATCTCCGCTCGCCGCGGCCGGGCGGCGGCTCGCCACCATCGGCGTCGCCGCCGCGGTGCTGCTGCCCCTCGCCATACCGGGGATCACCACGGGCCTGCTGTCCCGGCTCACCCAGACCGGCACCGGTGTGGGCGGCGTCGGCGGGGGCCCCGGCGGCGGCGGCCGGATCAACCTGTTCGCGTCGCTGAGCGGCCAGCTGACCCAGACTGACACCAAGGAACTGATCCGGGTCACGACGAACGAGCCCAGCCCGTTCTACCTGCGGGTCGGCGTCGCCGACGCGGTGACCGACCAGGGCTTCACCAGCCGATCCAACAGCGGCCGGTCGATCCGGAACAACCCGTTCCCGGACCCCCGCACCGACGCGGACACGGATGGAGCGACGTACCAGGAGTATCGGGCCACCATCGAGAACACCGGCCTGGACCAGAGCCTCGCGCCGATCTACTCGATCACGACCGACGTCAAAGACCTGGGCGGCCCCTGGTTCTACGACAACAACGCGCAGGCCTTGTACTCGCCCCGGACCACCACCAAGGGCCGCAAGTACACGATCGACTACCTGCGGGCCACCTTCACCCCGCTGCAGCTGCGGAACGCGCAGCCGCTCGGGCGCAGCAACCAGCTGCCGACCCAGCTCACCAGCGTGCCCAAGGACGACGCGGTGGCGAAGCTGGTCAACGGCCTCGTCCAGGGCCGGCCCACCGAGTACGACAAGGTGCGCGCGATCTACGACTACTTCTCGCGGGAGAACGGCTTCACGTACAGCCTGCAGACGCAGACCGGCACGACTGGCACCGAACTCGAGGCCTTCCTTAAGAACAAGGCCGGCTTCTGCCAGCAGTACGCGGCCGCGATGGCGTGGATGGTCCGTGTCGCCGGCATCCCCGCCCGGGTGGCGTTCGGCTTCACCCGCGGCGGCACCAAGGACGGCAGCACGTACGTCATCACCAATCGCAACGCGCACGCCTGGACCGAGGTGTACTTCAGCGGATACGGCTGGGTGCCGTTCGACGCCACGCCGGCCGCCTCGGTCGTCGGCGCCAGCCGTAGCACCTGGGCGCCCGACACCGACCGCCCCGCGACGACGCCGTCGTCGTCGGGCGGGCCGGCCGCGCCCGGCACGGGCCCGTCAGCGGCCGCCCAGAACCCCGGGCGCCAAGACAACCCCTTCAACGACAACGGCCTCGCCGGCGCCGGCTCCACGGCGTCCGTCAGCGGCTCCCGGACCGCCCTGCTGGTGGTGAGCATCGCGGCCCTGGTCATCGCGCTACTGCTGGTGCCGGCGATACGCCGCGCGCTGACGCGCAGGCGCCGGTACCACGCCACCGTGCCCAAAAATGCGCTGGTCGCGGCCGGACCGGCCCCGCCGGGTTCCCGCGAGGTCGTCGTCACGATGGAGGCGGTACGCGCCCGCCACGATGCCCACGCGGCCTGGGACGAGCTCATCGACACGATGATCGACTTCCGGGTCCCGGTCGACCCCACCGAGACCCCACGGCACACCGCGCAGCGTCTGGTCCGCGACGCCGACCTGGCCGAGGCGCCGGCCCGGTCGGCGACGCTCCTGGGCAGCGCCGAGGAGCGAGCCCGGTACGCGCGTGAGCCGCTGCAGGGCGGCGAGCTGACGCCGGCGCTGGCCCAGGTCCGCAAGGGCCTGTCCCGAACGGCAACCCGCCGCACGCGGCTGGTCGCCGTGCTGATGCCGCCGTCGGTGGTGTTGCGCTGGCGTCTGGGCCTGGCGGACTCATCGGCCCGCTGGGTAGGCACGTTCGGCCGGATTCGCGACGTGCTCGCTCGGTGGAGCCCGCGGCGCTTGCTGACAAGCCGCAGCCGCGGCTAACCGCAACCCGGCCCCAGCCCGCGCCCGCCCCGCCCGCCCCGGACCCTGCCGGCCGCCCGGCCCCCGCCAGCCCCGGCCC
>JBKOWB010000218.1:0-2809 GCA_046724195.1 Actinomycetota bacterium | reverse complement strand
GGACGGCCCCGCGGCCAGGCGAGCCACGTTCACGGCCCGGTCCCCGCCGTACGTCTCGAAGGCAGCACTCACCTCGGCGAACCTGCCGTCCGCCACCGTGCGCCAGGTGCTGACGCGCGGGTTGCCGTGTGCCCCGCCGCTCCGGGCGCCGATCCCGGCCACGCGGCCATCCGCGCAGGCCACGCTGTAGATCAGGTCCTCGGGTCCGTAATAGCTGCCCGGTAGCGGCATGAACGTCACGGTGCGCCACGTCCGGCCGTCGGCGCTGGTCCATGCCGCGGGCCGGGTCGCGTCGCCGGCACCGAGCACTCCGCCGACGACGTACCAGATGCCGTCGCAATCGGCGGCGTCAAGCACCGCGAGCCGTCCGGGCGTCCCGGGCGGCATCGGCAGCGTGGCCTCGGCCCAAGCAAGAGAGGGCGGCGGTGGGGCGGGCGCCGTGCAAGCCGCGGCCAGGACCAGCGCGAGGCCGCAGGCGAGCAAGATCCGCCGGCAGGACACTTCGCGAGTGTACGAACCTCGGCGTTATTGACCCCACTGCAACATTCGTCCAGGCCGCCGAACCGCAAGAAAACTATGGATGCATGTAACAGCTGAGCAATCTCGCGAAAACTCTCGACAGAACCTTGTGAACAACGATGGCGCGCCCTATGGTCCAGATCACTCTCCCTGCGTTCTCCCTCCGACAGAAATGAGTCATTCGATGTCAGTCATGGCGAGGCGACCCATTGGGCCGTCCCGATGGGCGGCGGTGGCCACCGCATCCGTCGCCAGCCTGAGTCTGATGCTCGGCGGCGCCCAGTCGGCGTTCGCCGGCGTTGACGGGTCCACGCCCGTCGTGACCCGCGCCGCGCTCGACCCGGCATTGGTCGCCGGCCGCGGTGCCACGGTCGACTTCGCCGAGCAGGAGGCGGAGAACGCGACGACAGACGGCGTGGTCATCGGCCCGGACCGGACCGCGTACACGCTGCCCTCGGAGGCGTCCGGTCGCACGGCCGTCAAGCTGACCCCCGGGCAGTACGTCGAATTCACGCTGCCGAAGGCGGCGAACTGGATCACCGTGCGATACAGCATCCCGGACGCGCCCACCGGCGGCGGCATCACCGCGCCGCTCCGCGTCGCGGTCGGCGGCAGCGCACCGACGACCATGACGCTCACGTCGCAGTACGCGTGGCTGTACAACCAGTACCCGTTCTCCAACGACCCGAATGCCGACCTGTTGCACCCGGACTGGTGGATCACCGAGTGTGCCTGCGTGCCGAACGCCACGACGCCGCCGCCGGTGATCACCAAGCCGTTCCGGCCCAGCCACTTCTATGACGAGCAGCGCCTGCTGCTCGGCCGGACCTACCGGGCCGGCGACAAGATCCGGCTCACCGCGCCGGCGGGCAGCAACGCCGCGTGGACGGTCATCGACCTGCTCGACTCGCAGCTGGTCGGCCGGCCGCACGTCGAACCGGTTGCGGCGAACGTGCTCCGGTTCGGCGCCGACCCGACCGGCCGGCGCGACTCCGCACCGGCGATAGACCGGGCGATCGCGTTCGCGAAGAGGGCGCACCTCAAGGTCTACATCCCGCCTGGCACGTACCAGGTCAACCGCCACATCGTCGTCGACGACGTGACGATCGAGGGCGCCGGCAACTGGTACACGATCATCAAAGGCCACGAGGTGGCGCTCAGCACCCCGGCGCCCGACAAGTCGGTGCACGCCGGCGTCGGCTTCTACGGCAAGTACGTGGCTGACGGCGGCAGCCGCAACGTCCATCTGTCCGGCTTCGCGATCGAGGGCGACGTCCGCGAGCGCATCGACACCGACCAGGTCAACGGCGTCGGCGGCGCGATGAGCGACTCCACCATCGACGGCCTCTACATCCACCACACCAAGGTCGGCCTCTGGTTCGACGGCCCCATGTCGAACACGAAGGTGACCAATAACGTCATCGCCGACCAGATCGCCGACGGCCTCAACTTCCACACCGGCGTCACCAACTCGGTGGTGTCGAACAACGTCGTCCGCAACACCGGCGACGACGCGCTGGCGATGTGGTCCGAGAAGACCGCGAACGCCGGCAACGTCTTCGACCACAACACGATCCAGACCCCGGTGCTCGCCAACGGCATCGCGCTCTACGGCGGCACGGACCTCACCGTGTCGAACAACCTGATCGCAGATCCGATCCGCGAGGGGAGCGCCATCCAGGTCGGCTCCCGTTTCGGCGCGGTAGCGTTCACCGGCGGGGTGTGGATCACCGACAACACCACGGTCCGCGCCGGCACGTACGAGCTGAACTGGAACATCGGGCTCGGCGCCATCTGGCTCTACGCGCTGGAGCGGAACATCGACGCGAACATCCAGGTGGTCGGCGACAACTTCCTGGACAACACGTACAACGCGATCATGCTGGTGAGCGACTTCCCGGTGAAGGACCTCTACTCGATCACCAACGTGCATTTCAAGGACATCAAGATCGACGGTACGGGCACCAGCGTGCTCAGCGCCCGCGCCAAGGGCTCGGCGTCGTTCGAGAACGTCGACGCCCGCAACGTCGGCGCGGTCGGCATCAACAACTGCGGATCGTTCAACTTCCCGCCGACCGGCTCGGAGTTCTCGGTGGTCGACCTCGGCGGCAACGACGGCGGCGGCACCACCGGACCGTGGATGGCCGCGTGGGAGCTCCCGAACACGATCACCTGCGACGACCGCCCGCCGTTCGTCCCGCCGCCGCCCCCGTCGGCCTGGTAAGTGCGGGGCGGGCGGCCCAGCCGCCCGCCTACCGCGCGGCGGCTACGCCTGTGCCGGGCTCTGCTC
>JBKOWB010000393.1:0-4598 GCA_046724195.1 Actinomycetota bacterium | reverse complement strand
GGCCGCCGCCGCGGTCGGTAAGCCGGCCGCCGCCGCGGCCGCTCGAGCCTCCCGCAGCTGCCGCTCGAGGTCGCGGACGCGAGCGGTCAGTTCCGACACTTCCTCGACGGTGGCGAGGCCGACGACGCCGAGCGCGCGGTCCACCTCGTACCGGACGATGTTGGTCAGGGCCTCCCGGTTCGCCATGCTGGCCGACATCAGATCGTCGACGAGTCCCTGCAACTGCGCGGCCGTCGCCCCGCCGCGGCTCACCAGATCACCCACCGCCTTCTGGGCCTTCTTGCGCGGCGCCTCCGCCAACCCGAGCGCCATCTCCAGATACGCCCGCCATGCGTCCGTCATGTCCGCTCCCCTCCACCGGCTCGCGTCAAGTGTCACGCTACCGGGCGGCGCGCCGGGCCTCGTGATGTACCGTGCCGTACGCCAGGATGGCGTTGCGGAGAAGGAGTGTCCATGGCCAGCGTGGGCGACTGCCGGCGGGCGCTACACGACCTCGCCGCACGGCTCGACGAGAACGCGGATGCCCGCGGCAAGATTGACCTCGACCGGACTTTGGCGTGCCGGATCACCGACCTGCAGACGGCATTCCACTGCAGGCTGACCGGCGGCCGGTTGGTCGACATCGCCGACGGCGACGACCCGAAGGCGAAGATCGCGCTGATCACCAGCAGCGACGACCTGGTGGCGATGGTCGACGGCCGGCTGGACCTCACCCGGGCCATCGCATCCCGTCAGGTCTCCATCCGGGCCAACCCGTTTGACCTGCTCAAGTTGCGCAAACTGCTCTGAGCGATCTCCGCCTGCATATTGATCGCCGCGAGCCCGTGGCCCACCACGTCATGCACCTCCTGTGCGACCCGTGGCCGCTCCGTGTCGGCCTGCCGCCGGGCTTCGTCGCGGCGCGCCTCGTCGCTGAGGGCGAGGCGCTGCTGTCGCCGTCCGTGACACGGCGGGTCGTACGGGAGTTCGCATCACGGCCGGCACGGGGTACCGCGCCCGCATCCGCGGCTCGACGCGCTCGCCGACCGGGAGCGCGAGATCGTGGGCCTCATCGGCGAAGGCCTGAGCAACGAGGAGATCGCGGAACGGCTCGTAGTCAGCCCGGCGACGGCCCGTACGCACGTCAGCCGCGCGATGGTGAAGCTGGGTGCTCGCAACCGCGCCCATCTGGTCGTCTTCGCCTACCAGTCCGGCCTGGTCGACTAGCCGCAATGCCGTGTAGTTGAGGTTCCGCACTGGCGCTTGGCGCGGAGCACGTATGGGAATTACCCCCGCCACGCCGCCGGTCGGGTCCCGGCCGTGGCCGCGGGTCACGACCCGCGTGCCCACGCCGATCCAGCGCTGGCCTCCGCGTTGTGTGTGCTCCGATCGCCCCTGTGGGGGCAACCGGAACACACGATCCCTCCGGCCGCGCGCCGCATGACCTGATGCACCGACGCGGCCCGTGATACGTCTCCTCGCCTCGGCTGCCCGGTCCGAGGCGAGCCCTGCCCACCGGCCCGGACCTCAGCTACCTGAACTGGTCGACTCGCCAGCCAGCCCCCAACTCGTCAGGACCTCGCGCGCCCGGTCCGAGCCGGCGCGCACGTCGGCCGGATCGACGCCGTCCCAGCAGACGCCGCACAGCAACCGCAGGGCATCGACACCGTCGCCGTCGCCCTCGAGACGGACCTGGTCGCCGTCCCGCGTGAGCCGCCAGCCGCGGGCGGCGTCCTCGTCCTTCAGCGGCACGCACGCGGCGTCCTCCGGCCCGAACAGCGCGGTCAGGTCGGCGGCCACATAGGTCGGCCGGCGCCGTGCCGGCGCGGCCAGCAACTCGGCCGGTCCGCTGATCCCCGACAGCACCAGCAGGCTGTCCATACCCGCGCCGACCGCGCCCTCGATGTCGGTGTCGAGGCGATCACCGACCACGATCGGGCGGCGCGCCTTGGCCTGCGACGCCGCCGTCGTGAACAACGCGGGCTGGGGCTTGCCGACGACGATGTCCGGCTCCCGGTCCAGCGCGGTCCGCAGCACCGCCACCAGCGAACCGTTGCCCGGCAACGGTCCCCGCGTGCTCGGCAGCGTGCGGTCGGTGTTCGTGGCCATCCAGTACGCGCCGGCCCGTACCGATAGCGAGGCCTCGGCGAGGATCTTCCAGTCGACATCCGGTCCGTAGCCCTGCACGACCGCGGCCGGTTTGTCCTCGAACGTCTCCACCGGCGCCAGCCCGACGTCACGTACCTCGGCCCGCAACGCCTCCGCGCCGACGACCAGCACGGGCGCACCGGCGGGCAACCGCTCGGCGAGCAGCGCCGCCGACGCGCCGGCCGAGGTGAGCACCTCGCCCGGCGTGGCGGCCACCCCCATCTCCGACAGCAGCGCCGCGACATCAGCGGCGCGGCGCGAGGCGTTGTTCGTCGCGAACGCGACCGGGGTGCCCTCGATCCGTAGCCGATCCACGGTGTCGGCAGCCCCTGGGATCGGCTTGTCGATCAGGTAGATCACGCCGTCCAAGTCGAAGATGACCAGGTCGTGGCGGTCGACCAGCCGACCGCTCACGGTTGCCGCCGCGTCTTGTCGGCGCCGTCCTCGGCGCCGGCCGGATCGTCGTCGACCGCCGCGGCCACGAACTCGTCCCCGGCGGTCTTCTGGTCGTCCTCATCGTCGTTCCCGGCCGCTCGCGAGGGCGTGGGTGCGTCGGTGCCGGCGGAGGTTGCGTCGTCGGCGTCGGCGGGCTCGCGGAGGTCGTCCTCGTCGGCCAGGTCATCCTCGTCGTCGAGGTCGTCGTCCTCGTCGAACGCCGTCTCGATCCCGTCCACGAATGCGACCGCCCGCGAACGCGCCGCATCCTCGTGCTCCTCGGACCACTCCTCGTCGGCCGGATCCTCGCCGACCAGATCGTCCTCGTCGGACTCGCCGCCATTACGTACGGCCCGCGTGTCGTCGTCCACGTCGAACTCGCCGTCGGCCCACCGGGCTCGCTCGTCACCGTCCTCATCGGACTCTTCGCCGGCCCACGCGGCCTCGTCGCCGTCCTCATCCGCGGCGTCGGCCGAGTCGTCCTCGAGCGTGACGCCGTCGAGGTCGAGCAGCCGTTCGGCGGCATCGGTCATATCGTCATGGTCGACCGCCGCGGCCCGGGCGAACCACTCCCGCGCCTCCTCGCGCCGCCCGGCCGCCAGCAACGCATCCGCATACGCATACCGCAGCCGGGCCGCCCACTCCGCGTCCTCGTCCGCGGTCAGCTCGCGGACCTGCAGCATCGCCACGGCTGCGTCGTGCTGCCCGAGATCGCCCCGCGCCCCGGCCGCGACGATCAAAAGCTCGATCGCCCCGGCCTTGTCGAGCGCGTCGCGGTCCGCGCCGCGATAGAGATCGATCGCCCGTTCCGGGCGACCCAACGCGCGCTCACAGTCCGCAATCTCGGCCAGGTGCGTCTGCCGCCCCGTCATGCGATGGTACGTACGCAGCTCGGCGATCGCGGTCGCCCAGTCCCCGGCGGCGTACGCGGCCAGCCCGACCGCTTCCCGTACCACGGCGATCCGCGAAGCCAGCCGGCGCGCCGCCACCGCGTGGGAGAGCGCCAGGTCGGCGTCCTCGTCGATGATCTGTCCCGCCGCCACGAGGTGCCGGGCGACGCGGTCGGCGATATCCCGTGACAGCGTCAACAGCTCCGACCGAACCTCCTTGTCGAGATCGCTCGCCACGATGTCCTCGGGGATCTCCGGCGCCTGGAAAGCGGGTATCTGATCGCCGCCGGCCCGCTCGTCGCGCCCCTGGTCGTCGCGCCCCCGCTCGTCGCGCCCCTGGTCGTCGCGAGCGCTCGGCCCGTCGCGCCGGCCGTCCCGGTCCGCCGGCCCGCGAGCGTCGTCACGCGGACCGCGATATCCCCCGCGGTCGCGGTCGGCCCGGTACCCACGGTCGCCGCCGCCCTGGTAACCACCACGATCCCGATCACCGCGGAAGCCGCCGCTCTCGGGCCGGTCGGGTTGCCCCCGGTCGCCCTGCGGCCGATCGCCCTGCGGCCGGTCGCCCTGCGGCCGGTCGCCCTGCGGTCGGTCGCCGTAGGGCCGGTCCCGGTCACCGCGATAGCCGCTACCACCGCGGTTGCCCGGTCGGTCCCCGCCGCGGAACCCACCGCGGTCGTCCCGGAAGGAGCCCCGGTCGCCGTAGCCGCCGCGGTCGCCGGCGCTTCTCTGGTCCCGGTCACCAGGGGTCCGGTCGCCGCGGTCACGGTCGCCGCGGAAGCCGCCCCCTTGCGGGCGATCGCCGCTACGGAACCCGCCGCGGTCGCGGTCGCCGCGATATCCGCCGCCCGGGCCACCGCGGTCACGGTCGCCGCGGAAGCCGCCCGAGCCACCCTGATAGCTTCCCCTTGGCCCGCCCTCGGACCGGTCGCCCCGGAATCCTCCGCCTTCGCCCTGGTCGCCGCCGCGGTATGCACGGCGGTCGCCAGGGGAGCCGCCACGCTCGCCGCGGTCACCGCCGGAGTAGCCGCCACGGTCCCGGTCACCGCCGGAGTAGCCGCCACGGTCCCGGTCACCGCCGGAGTAGCCGCCACGCCCGCCACGGTCCCGGTCATCGCGATATCCGCCCTGGTAACCGCCGCGCTCGCG
>JBKOWB010000235.1:0-3678 GCA_046724195.1 Actinomycetota bacterium | reverse complement strand
TCTTTGGCGTGCTGGCTCGAGGTTTCGGCTTGGCCGTCCGCGTCGGGGAGGGGGACGCGGACGGCGTGATCGAAGCAGACGTGCCGGCGGGCCTGGCCGCCCTGGCGCCGGGTACCCCGCCACCGGCACCCGGCGCCAGGGCGGCGACGGCGGCCGCGGGCATCTCGGCTGGGCTGCCCGGACCGGTGAGGCTCGCGGGGAGCAGCGCCGCGCCGGCGCCGAATCCGGCGAGCAAGGCGGCGACGGTGAGCCCCAGCGTCACCGAGGCGGGCATCGTCCGCCGGCCGCGGTGTCGCCCGTCGGGGCTCGTCGTTCGCGTTGCCCGGTCGCCGTTGGGTTCGACTGGCCCGTACACGCACTGCCTCCGCGATCCTCAAGGGATCGAGAGAATTCGACCCGGGTGACGGTATGCAGCGGCGCGGCGGACCGGCAAACGAGCTAAGAAAAAGATAAGCCCCGGTAAAGGAGGGCCTCGTGGCAAGATTCACTTGAGTGACGGGGCGTGACACGGTGCCCATGGCTTGACGGAGCGTGGGTATCGGCGGACTATGGAGGAGTCGCCAGTCGCGCCCGCTTGTGCCCGCTAGCTGTTGGGCACGGGTGATCTGCACCTAAACGTACGTTCTTTGGGTGCGGGATCTTGTGCTCACGCGTGTCCGTGAGCGCAGGTGTGCGGTACACGCTGGGCGCGCGTTGGACCGGCCTTTCCGGCAGCGCTTTACAAGGAGACGAAATGGCGAAGGCCCTCTACGGCCACGTAGGTGCGGCGCCCGACCGGCGCCTTCTCGACGAGGTCACCCGTTTGCGTTCCAGGGTGCAGGCTATGGAGTTCGAGATCACCCGCCTTCGGGCGGAGAACGACCGTCTAGCGGCTGCTGCCGCCGAGGCGGACATTCTGCGGCTGACCGAGCCGGCGCTGACCTGAGCTCCGCTGATCGCCGAGAACCCGGCGGTCATGCTTCCCACCCAAGATCGCAACCCCACGAAGCGCGCCTCCACACCGTGGCGGCGCGCATCTCTTTGCTCCCACCCCCCACCGTTAGGGGCAAAAGCCGTTTTCCACCCGTAAAGGCCACCATGAGTCCAAGATCCGCGCAGATCGGGGCAGCGCGGCGTGCCGGGCCGTCCGGGCCGGCTGCGGGTAGCCTGCTGGTCAGCAGAGACAGTCGACCCCCGGAGATTCGTGCACCTCAAGAGCTTGACGGTCAAGGGCTTCAAGTCCTTCGCCTCCGCTACGACGCTGCGGCTGGAGCCGGGTATCACCTGCGTGGTGGGCCCCAACGGCTCCGGCAAGTCCAACGTCGTCGACGCCATCGCCTGGGTGCTCGGTGAGCAGGGCGCCAAGGCCCTGCGCGGCGGCAAGATGGAGGACGTCATCTTCGCCGGTACGGCCGGGCGTGCCCCGCTCGGCCGCGCCGAGGTGACGCTGACCATCGACAATGGCGACGGCGCCCTGCCCATCGACTACACCGAGGTCTCGATCACCCGCCGGATGTTCCGCTCCGGCGAGAGCGAATACGAGATCAACGGCAGCTCGTGCCGCCTGCTCGACATCCAGGAACTGCTCAGTGACTCCGGCATCGGCCGCGAGATGCACATCATCGTGGGTCAGGGCCGGCTCGACGCGATGCTGCACGCCAAGCCGGAGGACCGCCGGGCGTTCATCGAGGAGGCCGCGGGCGTACTCAAGCACCGCAAACGCAAAGAGAAGGCGATTCGCAAGCTCGATGCGATGCAGACCAACCTCAACCGCCTGACCGACCTGACCGCCGAGCTCCGCCGCCAGCTCAAGCCGCTCGGCAAGCAGGCCGAGGTCGCCCGCCGGGCCGCCGGCATCCAGGCCGACCTGCGCGACGCCCGGCTGCGGCTGCTCGCCGACGACCTGCACACGCTACGGACCACTCTGGACAAGGAGATCGCCGACGAGTCGGCGATCCGGGACCGTCGCCAGCAGGTCGAGAACCAGAACCTGGAGGTGCAGCGCTGGCTCGCCGACCTCGAGGCCCAGCACACCGAGGACGCGCCGCTGCTCGCCGCCGCGCAGGACACCTGGTACCAGCTCTCCACGCTGCAGGAACGCTTCCGCTCCACCGAGCAGCTCGCCAGCGAGCGGTTGCGCCACCTCGCCGCCGCGCCCGACGACGAGCGTCCGGGGCGCGACCCGGAGCTGCTCGTGGCCGAGGCCGAACGGGTACGCGAGCAGGAGGAGGAGCTGCGCGAGGCGCTCACCGAGGACCAGATGCGCCTGGCCGAGGCGGTCGAGCGCCGGCAGGAGCTGGAACAACAGCTGGCTGCGGCCGAGGGCGCGCTGCGTACCGCCGCGAAGGCGATCGCCGACCGGCGGGAAGGTCTGGCCAAGCTCACCGGCCAGGTGAACGCTGCCCGGGCCCGGACCGGAAGCGCCGCCGAGGAGATCCAGCGGCTCGCGGCCGCGCACGCCGATGCGCTCGGCCGTGCCGCGGCCGCCCAGGCCGAGGTCGACGCAGTCGCCGCCGAGTCCACCGAGGCCGACCGCGACAACGCGGACCTCGACGCCCGGCACGCCGATGCCGTGGCCGCGCACGATCGCGCCGCGGCCGTGGTCAAGGAGCTCTCCGACGCCGAACGCACCGCTGAAAAGGACGCCGCGAGCTGGAAGGCCCGCGAGGAGGCGCTCGGGCTCGGCCTGCGCCGCAAGGACGGCGCCGGCGCGCTCCTCGGCAAGGCCGACCGGGTGCCCGGCCTGCTCGGCAGTCTCGCCTCGATGCTCACGGTCCGGGCCGGCTACGAGGCCGCGCTGGCCGCCGCGCTGGGCGCGCTCGCCGACGCGGTCGCGCTCACCGGGATCGACGAGGCCGTCGAGGCCATGCGTACGCTCAAGATCGCCGACGCCGGGCGAGCCGCCCTCGTGGTCGGCGGCCCGGCCGGGCCCGGCATGCAGGGCCCGCTCGACGCGCTGCGCCCGGCGCTGCCGGACGGCGCGATCTGGGCGCCCGACGTCATCGACTGTCCCGAAACCATCCGTCCCGCGCTCAACCGGGCCCTGCGTGACGTGGTGCTGGTGGCCGACCTCGGGGCCGCGGCCGCGCTCGTCGCCCACAACAGCGAGCTGCGCGCGGTCACGCCAGACGGCGACGTGCTCGGCATGCACGCGGCCGCCGGCGGTTCTGGCAAGGGCACCAGCTACATCGAAGTGCAGGCCGCGGTGGACGAGGCCCGAGCCAGGCGCCAGGCGGCCGAGCAGTCCATCTCCGAGCTCCGCGACCGGCTCGCCGAGGCGCGCGCCGAGGTCGCCGAGCGCACGGAGGCCGTGAGCGTCGCGGCCGCCGCCAAGCGTGCCGCCGAGGGCGAACGGAACGCGGCCGCCCGCCGGCTCGCCGAACTCGGCGCGGCCGCCCGTTCAGCCAAAGCCGAGTCGGAGCGGCTCGGCGCGTCCCGGGAGAAGGCTGAGGCCGCCCGCGACCGCGACCTGGCCGGGCTGGCCGAGCTCGAGGAACGGCTGCGGCTCGCGGAGGCAACGCCGATCGACGAGGAACCGTCCACCGCGGAGCGCGACACGCTTGCCGCGCTCGTACCGCAGGCCCGGCAGAACGAGATGGAGGTACGCCTGGCCGTGCGTACCGCCGAGGAGCGGGTCGGCGCGCTCGCTGGACGGGCCGACGCGCTCGCCCGGCAGGCGGCCGCCGAGCGGGCGACCCG
>JBKOWB010000263.1:0-5915 GCA_046724195.1 Actinomycetota bacterium | reverse complement strand
CGTCCGCACCCTCCGCGGCGGCGCCGGTGTCGAGCGCAGCCGGGGCCGGCGACGCCGGAGCCACGCTCAAGGGCCTCCGCGCGGCCGAGCAGGCAGCCCAGAAGACCGCGAACACGGCGTGCCGGCAGGCGCCCGCCGCGCGCGCCGCGCTGGTCGGGTCGATCGCGGCCTGCCGGGCCACCCACGCGGAAGCGCTCCGGTAGCGGGTTCTAGGGTTCCGCGTCGTGAACGAGCAACTGTCCGCCGCGCTGGCCGCCGAGGAGGCGGCCATCTACGCGTACGGCCTGATCGGGGTGCGGCTGTCCGGCGAGGGCGACCGTACCGAGGCGCGTACCGCCGAGCAGGTCCACCGGGACCGGCGCGACGCCCTGGTCAGCCGGCTGGCCCAGTTGAACGCGAGCACCGCCCCGGCGCCCGCCGCGTACGAGCTGCCGTTCGCGGTCACCGGCCGGGCGAGCGCTCTCAAGCTCGCCGTCCACGTCGAGGACGGCGTGGCCGCCGCATGGCGCGCGGTCCTGCCGGTGACGGAGAACGCCGACCGGACGACGGCACTGAGCGCCTTGACGGACTCCGCGGTCCGCGCCACCCGCTGGCGCCGCATTGCCGGGGTGACACCGATAACCCTCCCGTTCCCCGGCCACGCCTAGAACCTCGCAGGCAGGGGGATGGCTGAGAATGGTGGGGTGACCCAGAACGAGATCGACGTCGCCAATCCCCGTGGCCACCTCGCGGTCCGGCTCCGCGACGTCATCCAGCGGCGCTGGTCCGCCGACGTGCAGGCGATCGGCGTACACGGGTCGCTGGCGCACGGCGACGACTCGGACGGCAGCGATGTCAACATGGTCGTGGTCACTTACCGGCCGAATGCCGGGCCGCGCCCCGCGCTGCGCCGGGTCGACGGCATCCTGGTCGACCTGACCGTGATCACGGCCGAGGAGGGTCTGCGCCGCGCCCGGGAGCTGACCCCACGGTGGCCACTGATCGCCGACCGCTACCTGATCACCGTCGCCCTGTACGACCCGCACGGCTGGTTCGCCGCCCAGCGCGACGCCCACCTGGCCAAGCTCGCCGAGACACGACCGGCGGAGTTCACCGGGCTCGCCCGCAACAACTGGGCCATCGCCTCCGCGGCCCACGCACGGGCGGTCCGGCTGGCCGAGTGGTACGAGACCGACACCGCACTGGTGCTGATCGCCGAGGCCCGCCTGCACGCGGCGATGGTCGCGGGCCTGTTGAGCCGCACCTACTTCCGCAACCGTGCCGACGCCGTGAAGCGCACCGGCCTGGCCGGCACCGACATGCAGGAGCTGGGCGCGGTCCTGAAGTCCCAGGCCGAGGAGCTGACCGCCCGGGGCAAGCCGGTTGACGGCCCGATCTCAGCCCTGTTCGAGTAGCGCCGCGCCGGCCGGCCCGGGCTAGGAGGTGCCGACGCCGATCAGCGTCCCGACCAGGTAGGTCGCCGCGGCGGCCGACGCGCCGAGCAGGAGTTGACGGAGGCCACTGGCCCACCAGGACCGCCCGGTGAAGCGCGCGACCAGGGCACCGGCCAGGAACAGCCCGACACCGCCGACCGCCAGGGCGAGCCAAAGGTTGTCGATGCCGGCGAGATAGGTGAGCAGTGGGATCAGCGCCCCGATCGAGAAGCACACGAACGACAGGATCGCCGCCGTCCAGGGGTTGGGCAGCTCGTCGGGGACGACGCCCAGCTCCTCCTGCGCGTGTACCCGCAGGGCCTGCTCCGGGTTGGCCTTGAGCACGTCGGCGACCTGCTGAGCCAGCTCGACCGGCAGCCCCCGCGCGGTCCATGCCTGGACCAGCTCGGCGGCCTCGGCGTCCGGGTGGGCCCGCAGTTCCCGCAGCTCCTTCGCCAGCTCGGCGGAGACCTGTTCGTTCTGCGTCTTGACGCTGCTGTACTCGCCGATGCCCATCGAGATCGCGCCCGCGACCAGCCCGGCCACGCCGGTCAAGACGAGGGTATGAGCGTCGACCCCGCCTCCGCCCACGCCGGCGATCAGCGCGATGTTGGTGACCAGTCCGTCCATGGCGCCGAACGTGGCAGCGCGTAGCCACCCACCCGAGACGTCCGCGTGGTGGCTCTCCGGCAAGCTGTGTGCGGCGGCCGTCATGGGAGCGTCAGGATCTCGTAGCCGTTGTCCGTCACCACGAGCGTGTGCTCGAACTGCGCGGTCCACTTCCGGTCCTTCGTGACTACCGTCCAACCGTCGTCCCACATCTCGTACTCGTAGGTGCCCAGCGTGATCATCGGTTCGATGGTGAATGTCATGCCCGGCTCCATGAGCGTCTCGAGCCGCGGGTTGTCGTAGTGCGGGATGTACAGGCCCGAGTGGAACGTCTCGGCGATGCCGTGGCCGGTGAAGTCGCGGACCACGCCGTAGCCGAAGCGGCGCGCGTACGCCTCGATGACCCGGCCGATCGCGTTGATCGGACGTCCGGGGGCGACCGCCCGGATGCCCCGCATCATCGCCTCGTGGGTGCGCTCGACCAGCAGCCGGGCATCCTCGGAGACGTCCCCGACGCAGAACGTAGCGTCGGTGTCCCCGTGCACGCCGCCGATGTACGCCGTGACGTCGACGTTGACGATGTCGCCGTCCTCGAGCACCGTGCTGTCCGGGATGCCGTGGCAGATCACTTCGTTGAGCGAGGTGCAGCAGGACTTCGGGAAGCCCTTGTAGCCCAGCGTCGACGGGTACGCCCTGTGGTCGCAGAGGAACTCGTGCACCACCTTGTCGATCTCGTCGGTGGTCACGCCCGGCTTGCAATGTTCGCCCGCGAGCTGGGTCGCCTGGGCGGCCAGCCGGCCAGCGACGCGCATCTTGTCGATTGTCTCGGGCGTCTGGACGTGCGAGCCGCGCCACTCCTGCGGCCGCTTCTTGCCGACGTACTCCGGGCGGACGATCTGCGCCGGCACCGCCCGCCATGGGGAGAGCTTGCCCGGCGCGAGGGGGGCACGAACGGTCATGACGACCAGCCTATCGCCGGTGCGGCGGCGGTCCGGGCGTCGCTGATGGCGAGGCAGCATGTCCGCTGGCCACGATGCGGCGCCTGTTGCTGCCCTACCGCCCCTGTGTAATCGTGTCTGCGTGGATCAAGACGGCCTCGAGCCCGACTTCTCGGCCACCAGTTCGGTGACCGACGACCGCGTCACGGTGCAGGTGTCCGGCGAGGTCGACATGTCCACGGCCGATTCGATGTTCGACGCGGCGACCCGCGACAACGCCGAGGCCGCGACGCTCGACCTGAGCGCCGTGACGTTCTTCGACTCCGCGGCGATCCACGCGCTGATCCGGCTGGCCGACCACTACCCCGGCGCGCTCGAAGTGATCCCGTCACCGCAGGTCCGACGCGTGCTGGACATCTCAGGGCTGGGCGATCAGCCCTGGCTCAGGCCGCCTGGGTGAACGGGCGGGGCCGCCGGGAGCTCAGGCGGCCAGCGCCCGCACGTGCAGACCCGACCGGTCCGCCGCGGCCTCCGCGAGCGCGGCGAAGAGCCGCAGGTCGGCGCTGCGCTCGGGGTGCCATTGCACGCCGATCGCGAAGGTCCGTGCCGGGTCCTCGATGATCTCGATGACCCGATCGTCTGGGCACCATCCGACCGCAGTGAACGTACCCGGGTCGTCGACCGCCTGGTGGTGGAACGAGTTCACGGTCAGGCGGGGGCCGAGCAGCGCGTACGCCTGAGAGCCGGGCTTGACGACGACGTCGTGCCGGCCGTATGCGGACGCGTCCGCGGCCAGCGGGTCGGTGCCCGGCGCGGCCCGGTGGCCCTCGTGGCCGATCACGTCCGGCAGGTGCTGGTGCAACGTGCCGCCGGCCGCCACGGCCATGACCTGCATGCCGCGGCATATGCCGAGGATCGGTAGGTCCAGCTCGAGGGCGGCCTTCATCAGCATGAGTTCGGCGGTGTCGCGGGCCGGGTCGATGTCCGTCTCGGGGTGCGGCTCGGCACCCCAGAAGGCGGGGTCCACGTCGCCGCCGCCGCTGAAGAGGATGCCGTCGAGCGATTCGAGCACATCGGTGTCGGGATCGTCAGGCGTGATCAGCACCGCGCGCCCGCCGGTCTCGTGCACGGCCTTGACGTAGTTCATCGGCAGCATGCCCGCCATCACGTCGTTGTGGCCGTATTGAACCTGTTGGGCGTACGCGGTCAATCCGATCAGCGGCCTGCGCATGCGGTGCGATCCTCCTCGTGTCCCGACTTCTGTTCGTCTTCTTTCCGGTACGGCTCAGCCGGCCGCCTCGACCAGCGCGGCGAACAGCCGTCTGTCGCGGCTCGCCTCCGGATGCCACTGCACGCCCAGAACAAACCGGCGCGCCGGGTCTTCGACCGCCTCGGGCAGCCCATCCTCGGTGCGCCCGGTGACGGTCAGCGTCCCAGGGTCGGCCACGCCCTGGTGGTGATAGCAGTTGATCTCGGCATCGGCGCCCATGAACGCCGCGATCCGGCTGCCGTCGGCAAACCGGGCCTGCTGGTTGCCGTACACGCCGGGCGCGGGCCGATGTTTCTCGTGGCCGACGACGTCGGGCAGGTGCTGGTGCAGGCCGCCGCCGGCCGCGACCGCGAGCAGCTGCATGCCCCGGCAGACGCCGAGGATCGGCAGGTCCGCGTCGAGCGCGGCACGGGCCAGCAGCATCTCCGCGGAGTCGCGCCCCGGTCGGATGTCGGTGAACCGCCCGGGCGACGCGCCGTAGAGCTCGGGGGCGACGTCGGCGCCGCCGGCCAGGATCAGCCCGTCGAGAACGCGCAGCACGTCGGCGTCCGCATCGTCGGGTGGCAGCAGCACGGCGCGGCCACCGGCCGACGTCACGGCCTGCACGTACCCATGCGGGATCAGCGTCGCCTCAAGATCGTGCCAGTCGCTCCACGACACGGGTTCCACGTAGGTGGTGATGCCGATGATCGGACGCATATCTCCACCGTAACCACGGGTTGTTACGGATCAAGTCATAGGCGCGCGGCGCCGCCGATCTCTCGGGTGGGTGGCGCCGCGCCCGGGTCCGTCTGTCCCACCTACACAGCGATCAGAGCGTGCGCGGGCGGGGATCCGACCCCTGCACCCTGCGTGAGCTGGGCGTACGCAGATCGGTTCCCACAATTCAGGCCCCTAAACAATTACAGCGGTGTGACGTACGCGCCGGTGATGCCGCCGTCGACGACGAATTGCGAGGCGGTCATGAACGAGGCGTCGTCGCTCGCCAGGAACGCCACCGCGGCCGCGATCTCCGCGGGCTCGGCGAAACGTCCCATCGGCACGTGCACGAGTCGCCGCGCGGCCCGCTCCGGGTCCTTGGCGAAGAGGTCCATGAGCAGTGGCGTGGCGACCGGCCCGGGACAGAGCGCGTTGATCCGGATGCCCTCGCGGGCGAACTGCACGCCGAGCTCGCGGGTCATGGCGAGCACGCCGCCCTTGCTCGCCGTGTACGCGATCTGCGACGTGGCGGCGCCCAGCAGCGCGACGAACGACGCGGTGTTGATGATCGAACCCTTGCCCTGCCGCTGCATGTGCGGGATCGCGTACTTGCAGCAGAGGAACACGCTGGTGGTGTTCACCTTGAGCACGCGCTCCCAGGCGTCCAGGCCGGTGATCAGGATCGAGTCGTCGTCGGGCGGCGAGATGCCGGCGTTGTTGAACGCGATGTCGATCCGTCCGTGCCGCTCGGCGACGCCGTCGAACAGGGCCCGCACGGATGCCTCGTCGCTGACGTCGCACGGGACGAATTCGCCCCCCACCTCGGCAGCGGCCGCCTTCCCGGCGTCGTCCGCGATGTCCACACAGACGAGTCGAGCCCCCTCGGCGGCGAACCGCCGCACGGTAGCCCGCCCGATCCCGCTCCCCGCCCCGGTAACAACGGCAACCCGCCCTTCCAGCCGCCTTTCCACACTCACGGCCCACCCC
>JBKOWB010000410.1:0-17235 GCA_046724195.1 Actinomycetota bacterium | reverse complement strand
CGCCGGCGCCGGAGCCTCGGCGGCCTCGGCCCCGTCTGGCGCGTTGTCGTCGGTCGTCGCCTGCTTGGGCGCGGCGGCAGCGGCCGCCTTCTTCGCCGGCGCGGCGGTGGCGGCCGCCTTCTTCGCCGTCGTGGCCTTGGCCGTCGTGGCCTTGGAGGCGGGCGTGGCGGCGCGGGCCGCCGCGACCTTGCGGCGGTTCGGCGTCGAGCCGTCGACGACGACGGTGACGCCGGCGTCCACCAGCGCGCGCAGGATCTTCTTAGCCTGAGCCGGAGTCACCTCGGCGGACTCGACCGTCTGCACGACCTCAGCGGAGGTGATCTGCCCGCCCGCACCCTGAGCATGAGCGATCAGGACCTCGGTGAGAGAGCGAACGTCGGCACCGGTGTGGTGGGCTTCTGTCACGAATGACCTTCCGCAGGCGATGAGGTTGAGCACGGCCATGTGCCCACGCTTATGAATGCCCAGCGCAGCACGCGGCAACCGAGCTGGCCGGTGTGGTGTGGGAGCCCCCGGGACCCGGACGGAACCTCGGGCGGTTGTCCGTGAAGCGGCGACAGGGGTGAATTGTAGCGCCGTCGGACGAGATCCTCCCCGCCGCCGCACGCCACCGGCACGGTGTGGGGGGTCGCCGGCCTCGTGCAGGGCGTCACTGGCGAGAATGGTATCGGCGGAAAGGGCGGGAAACATGGCTGAGGGACCCCAGACATCGACTCCCGGCGAGTTGCTCGCGATCGCGGTGCGGATCGCCCGCGACGCGGCGGAGACGGCCCGGCGGATGCGCGCCGAAGCGATCACCGACGTGCAGACGAAGAGCACCGACACGGATGTGGTCACGGCCGCCGATCGGGCCGTGGAACGCCAGGTCGTCGAGGCGCTGCGCCGGGAGCGGCCGGCTGATGGTGTGCTGGGTGAAGAGTACGGCGATTCCGCCGCACCGGCCGCCGGGGCGGTGCGCTGGATCCTCGACCCGATCGACGGCACCGTCAACTATCTGTACGGCCTGCCGCAGTACGCCGTGTCGCTGGCGGCCGAGGTGGACGGCGTCGTCATGGCGGGCGTGGTGTGCAACGCAGCCACCGGTGACGAGTGGACGGCGACGCTGGGTGGCGGGGCGTGGCGCGGCGACCGGCGGATGACCGGCTCGGTGCGGAACACGCTCGAGCAGACGCTGCTCGCCACCGGCTTCGGCTACGACCCGGCCCGGCGCGCACACCAAGGCGCGGTGCTCGCCGGTCTGATCACCCGAGTGCGTGACATCCGACGTTTCGGGTCGGCGGCGCTGGACCTGTGCATGGCCGCGGAGGGCCTGGTCGACGCGTACTACGAGAAGGGCCTGAATCCCTGGGATCACGCCGCGGGTGGCCTTGTCGCGACCGAGGCCGGCTTGCGGGTGTCCGGACTCGACGGCCACCCGGCGGGCAAGGAGATGCTTGTCGCCGCGCCCCCGGCGTTGTTCGGCGCGCTGCACGACGTGCTGGTCGAGCTGGACGCCGCGGGTGGCCCGTAGGCCGGTCCTAGTGCTTGGCGGCCTTCTTCGGCGGGGCCGCGCACGCGCCGGGCGGCACGTCGGGCTCGCCGAGCTCGACGAGCGACTGGTTGACCTCGGTGGTGGTGGCCAGCTGCTGGAACTCGCTACCGATGACGACGTCGACGACCGCGCCCTTGCGCTTCGGGTCGTACTGCGGCTCTGCCTGGGCCAGGAAGTACGCCTTCAGCAGGTGCGCCGCGCCCACCGCCGCCGGTCCGTAGCGCAGCTGGGCGACGCCCTTGAACTTCTTCTTGTTCTCGGCCGGCTTCTGGGTCTTGAAGTTGCGGTTCGCGAAGTCGTAGGTGACGCTTTCGGCCAGCCCCGTGGTGCTGGTGCCGTTGAAAACCTTGACGGTGACCTCGTCCGGGTTGTCCGGCAAGGTCACATTGGCCATCACCGAGCCGGCCGGGCAGCCGCTGACGACCGCGTCATGCTGGCTGTCGCGCACGAGCGCGACGATGACGAACACCACCGCGGCCACGGCGAGCACGCCGATCACGACGAGCGCTCGGACGCGCGCAAAGCTCATGGTGCTTGCTCCCGGTTCAGCTGATGTGCCCGGCCATCAGGGAGGTGAACGGGCATCAGGTGAGGTTAGCGTCTGTTCGCCAGGCCGTGGAAACAGGCGATCCCTCCGGCGCGCCGACGATGATCCACACGCCCCTGCCCCTACTTTGATGTCGCCTCAGTCACATCGGGAACAATTGGCCGCCTCTTGGCGTACAAGCCTGCCACGGGGGCGATAAGGTACCCCGCCCGCCAGGGCGGTTCGCGAGGAAATGGGGGCGCCTCGGCCGAGGCCAACCATGACTCTTCGGATGAGAAAAATAAGTCCGCCGAAACCGGGAACCAGAACGTCGTCGCTGGTGTTACTAACGCCAAGTGACACATCGATACAGGAGAGTGAAAACCGATGGCCACCGACTACGACGCTCCGCGTCGCGATGAGGTCGACCTCGGCGAGGACAGCCTCGAGGAACTCAAGGCCCGCCGCGCCGACTCTCAGTCGGGCGCAGTGGACGTCGACGAGGTCGAGGTGGCGGAGAGCTTCGAGCTGCCCGGCGCCGACTTGGCCGACGAGGAACTGACCGTCAAGGTGCTGCCGATGCAGTCCGACGAGTTCCGCTGCGCCCGTTGTTTCCTCGTGCATCACCGCAGCCAGCTGGCGGTCGAGCGCAACGGGGAACTGATCTGCCGCGAGTGCGCCTGACGGCCACTCGCGTGCAGGCGCACCCGCCCGGCCGTCCGCGGTCGGGTGCCGTGCCGACCCCGTACGGGTCGGGGCGGCCTCGCTTCCACGTGCGGGCCGTGCGCCCGGCTGTTTGACTGGAGTTGAGCGGTCACCAGGACGGGGAGGATGACAATGACAACACCGGAGACCGGCGCCGACCCGATCTCGCCGACCCAGCCAACCTCCGAGGCCGGCAGCGGCGAGATGCCCGCCCCGGCCGAGGGCGAGGCGGAGGTCGCCCAGGCCGAGGACGATGCGGCGATCGGCGCCACCGTCGCGGCGCTGACCGCCGACGACCTTGAGCCCGCGGGACGGCGCGAGTTGCTCGGCCGGCTCGTCGCCGATGTCCGCCGCCGCGGGGTGGCGCAGCTGTACCGGCCGGCGGGCGCGCTCCGCTGGATAACCGACGCCGTCAGTGACATCGCCCCGCACGTCCCGGTCCGCGACCTCGACACCCTGCACGAGCACTTCCCTGACCTGGACGACGACGACCTCGCCGACCGCCTGATCCGCAACGCCTCCCGGGCCACCGCCGGGATCGGCGCGGTGGGCGGCGGCGTCGCCACCCTCGAATGGGTGGCCACGCCGACCCTCCTCTCCGTTCCCGTCCTGCTCGCCGCCGAGACCGTTGCGGTGGTCGCCGTCGAGCTCAAGCTGATCGGCGAACTGCACGAGGTCTACGGGCAGCCCATCAAGGGCACCACCGCCGAGCGGGCGACCGCGCTCCTCCATGCCTGGTCCGGCCAGCGCGGCGTCAATCCGATGCTGCCCGGAGTCGGCATCGCGTCCATCCTCGGCACGGCGTCCCGCCGGGAGCTGCAGAACACGCTGCTGCGCCGCTTCGGCCGCAACCTCACCGCGCTCGGTCCGTTTCTCACCGGTGCGGCCGTCGCGAGCTATCTCAACCGTCGCGCGACCAGGAACCTGGGCGAGAAGGTCCAGAAGGACCTGCGCAAGAAGCGCCCGGAGATCCCCTCCGAACAGAGCGAGGACCAGTAGCGCGAGGCGCCGCCGGTGAGGACCCGCACCAAGCGTAGGGAGCGAAGCGACCGGAGCGACTGCGGGTCCTCAGCGGTTATCAGGCGCCGAGCCGTCCGAGCGGAGCGAGGACCAGTAGCTCAGCGCGAGGACATCAATACCGTCGCCAGCTCGACCGGATGCCTCGTGCTGACCACCCAGAACGGCGTCGGGTCGGCCGGGTCGTCGAGCAGCACCTGAACTGCCCCACCGATCCACGGGCGCTGCACCACGAAGGCCAGCGGATGCGCGCCCACGCCGAGTACCTCCCGTTTGCCGTCCGCGTCCAGCGCGATCACGTCCGCGATCACCGCGACTGGGAGCCGCGCGTCGTCCACGAGAAACTCGGTGCCGGTCACCGCGATCCGGATCCGCCCGAGCCACACCATCAGCGCCACGGTGAGCGGCAGCACGACGACGAACGGCACCCAGGCCCGCAGCCCGCCGCTGCCCATCCAGATCTCGGCCGCCAGCAGCACGCCGACCAGCAGCGCGGGCGGCCAGGACCACCACGGGACGCCGAGTCGCTCGGAGTACAACCGGGCGGCGGTCGTGGTGCGGCCGGAGGGCTCGGGTGTCACGCTGGAAGGGTAGTCCGAAGGCACGGCAGGATGGGAGGGTGGGTGCCGCCCGGATCCCGTTCGACCGAAGGAAATCGCCGTGACCGACGCTCCCGACGTGCCGGTACGCCGGCTCGACCCGGACCTGCCGCTGCCGGCGTACGCCCATCCGGGCGACGCGGGCGCCGATCTGGTGTCCGCCGAGGACGTCGTGCTGGCCCCGGGCGAGCGCAGGCTCGTGCATACCGGGGTCGCCGTGGCCCTGCCGGACGGCTTCGTCGGCCTGGTCCACCCACGCTCCGGCCTGGCCGCCCGCCTCGGTGTGACCATCCTCAACGCGCCCGGTACGGTCGACGCCGGCTACCGCGGCGAGATCCTCGTGAACCTGGTCAATCACGACCCGGCGCACACGGTGAAGATCTCGCGCGGCGACCGCATCGCCCAACTTCTCGTACAACGGGTGGAGCGGGTCGTGTTCCACGCCGTCGAGGAACTGCCCGACTCCGCGCGCGGCGCGGGCGGCCACGGCTCGACCGGCGGGCACCACGGACTCGCGACGCCAGCGCAATCTTGAGCGAAAGGTGGCAGTGATGTTCCGAAAGCGCGGGGGCCCGCGGCATGTGCGCTCGGGCGACGCCCCGCCGTCCGCGGCGCTTGCCCAGAGCATGGCCTCGGAACCCGAGCCGCCCGCGCCCGACCACGGCCCGTACGACGTCAAGCAGGCGCCCGCGGGCGTGCCCCGTCTCGACTTCGGCAGCCTGCAGATCCCGGCGGTCGACGGCGTGGAGGTCCGGGTGCAGGCCAACCCGGACGGCGGCGTCGAGGTCATCGTCCTCGTGCACGGCGACAGCGCGCTGCAGCTCGGCGTGTTCGCCGCGCCGCGAACCGAGGGCATCTGGGACGAGGTGCGCGACGAGATCGCGGCCGCCATGGTTACCGACGGCGTCAAGCCGCGCGAGCTCTACGGTCCGTATGGCATCGAGCTGACCGCCCGGGTCGCCACGCCCGAGGGCCCCGCGGACGTCCGGTTCGTCGGCGTCGACGGGCCGCGCTGGATGGTCCGCGCGCTCTACCAGGGCCCGGCCGCCGCGGACGCGGCGTACGCGGGCGTGCTTGCCGAGGTCCTGGGGGGCCTGGTCGTGGTTCGCGACGAGGAGGCCCGCCCGCCGCGTGAGCCGCTGCCCCTTCGGTTGCCCAAGGAGATGGCCGAACAGGCGCAGCTGCAGGCGGAGGCGCAGGCCGCCGCCGAGCAAGAGCGGCAACGCCAGCACCAGGGGGCACCGCCGAACGGGCGCGGCCCGAGGTCCTGATCTTCCGCGCTGGTGACATGGGTCACCGTTGGCGATTCCGGCGTACCGTGGGCGGAAGGCCTTTTCCTCCGAGGGTCGTCGAGGACGAGGGTCGTCGAGGAGAGGTGACATCAGGCCATGGCGACCGATGAACGCGCCGGCTTGCGCCGGTTCTTCGAACGGCTGACCGCTTCGGAGCAGGAGCTCGAGGCCGAGGAGTTACAGCGCGACGTCGCCAAGAGCGGTGCGATACCGGCGGGCCAATGCCGGCGCGGCCAGGTGGTCTCGGTGTCTGGACGGCTCCGCACCGTGGCGTACACTCCCCGCACCAACCTGCCGACGCTGGAGGCCGACCTCTACGACGGCAGTGACGTGGTCACGCTCGTCTTCCTGGGCCGGCGCTCGATCCCCGGCATCGAACCGGGGCGGCAGCTCACCGCGCGCGGCCGGATCGCGATCCGGGACGAACGTAAGGTCATCTACAACCCGTACTACGAGCTGGAGGCGCCCCGGTGACACCCGGCAGCGAGCCCCGTCATGTCGCACCGCCCGACGGGGTGGAGGACCGGATCGCCGAGGAGGTAGTCGAGGAGCTTGATCTTCATCCCGTCCCGCAGGACGGCGAGGACGAGCCGTACCCGTCGATGAGCGAGCAGATCTCCGAACAGTTGGGCGGCGTGCGCGGGCTGCTCGAGTCGAGCATTCCCGTGTTCGCGTTCGTGGTGCTCAACGTGCTGCTCGGCGGCGCCTGGCTGGATCTCGACAAGCGGACCGCGCTCTACTGGGCGATCGGCGGCGCGGTGGGCACGGCGGTGCTCATCGGCGTCTTCCGGCTGATCCGCAAGCAGTCGATCCGGCACGCGGTCAACGGCCTCGTCGGTATCGCGCTGGGTGCGATCCTGGCCTGGCGTACCGGCGACGCGAAGAACTTCTACCTGCCCGGCATCCTGATCACGCTGGCCCAGGTGGCGCTGTTCGTGCTGTCCGTGATGGTCCGGCGGCCGATCGTCGGGTACGTCTGGGGCGTTCTCGCCAACGGCGGCAAGCACGACTGGTACGGCAACTCGCGACTGTTCCGCACGTTCCAGTGGCTGACCCTGGTGTGGGCCGGCTCGCTGTTCGTCCGGGCCGGCGTGCAGGGCTGGCTGTGGCTGCAGGACGAGGCGACCGCCATCGGCATCGTCCGGATCCTGATCAGCTGGCCGATCTATGCCGCGACCCTCGCGTTCACCGTGTGGGCGGTGCGGCGAGTGACCCGCGCGCAGGAGAAAGAGCTGGCCGCGGGCTGAGCCGGCGGGCTACGCCGGGGCGTCGCCGACGCCGAGCACCACGGCACGGACCGCGTCCTCGACCTCGGACGTACACACGAAGATCAGCTCGTCGCCGGCCTCCAGCGGGTCGTCCGGCGTCGGCACCACCACCCGCTTGCCGCGCAGGATCGCAACCAGCGCGGAGTCGCGCGGCATCGGCACCGAACGGATCGGCTGGCCCACGTACGGCGCGGTGGCCGGCAACGTGATCTCCACGAGGTTCGCCTCGCCCTGCCGGAACGTCATGAGCCGCACCAGGTCGCCGACCGTGACCGCCTCCTCGACCAGGGCCGCCATCAGCCGAGGTTTGCTGACCGCGACGTCGACCCCCCACTGCTCGGTGAAGAGCCACTCGTTCTCGGCACGGTTGACCCGGGCCACCACCCGCGGGACCGCGAACTCCGTCTTGGCCAGCAGCGACACCACCAGGTTGACCTTGTCGTCGCCGGTCGCGGCCACGACCACGTCGCAACCTGCCAGGTCCGCCTCCTCGAGGCTGCTCAGCTCGCAGGCGTCCGCGAGTACCCACTCGGCCTCCGGCACGCGTTCGGGGCGCAACTGGCGTGGCTGGCGCTCGATCAGCATGACCTGGTGGCCGTTGCCGATCAGCTCCTGCGCGATCGACCGGCCCACGTTGCCGGCCCCGGCGATAGCGACCCGCATGGTCAGTGGCCTCCCTGAACGGCGCCCGAGGCGATCTCGAGTACGGGACCGACGGTGTCGTCGGTGACGAGCATGAACACCTGATCTCCGTCCTGCAGCACGGTGGACGGCGTGGCCAGCGTGCCGATCCCGAACCGCATCAGGTACGCCACGCGGGCGCCGGTGGCGTCCTCCAGCGCCTTTATCGTCCTACCCACCCAGTCGCGGTTCAGCGGCGCCTCGACGATGGACACCGAGCTGGTCGGGTCGCGGAACACCTCGACGGTGCCCTCGGGTATCAGATGCCGCATCATCCGGTCGGCGGCCCAGCGGATCGTCGCTACGGTCGGGATGCCCAGGCGTTCGTACACCAGCGCGCGGCGGGAGTCGTAGATGCGGGCGACCACCCGCGAGACGCCGTACGTCTCGCGGGCCAGCCGGGCCGAGATGATGTTGGAGTTGTCCCCGCTGGACACCGCGGCGAACGCGTCCGCCCGCTCGATGCCGGCGGCGCGCAGCACATCGCGATCGAAGCCGATGCCGGTCACGGTGATTCCGCCGAACTCCGAATTGAGCCGGCGGAACGCGTCGGCGTCCTGGTCGATCACGGCGACCGAATGCCCGCGCCCGTCGAGGTTGTGGGCGAGGGTCGAGCCGAGGCGCCCGCACCCCATGATCACCACGTGCAAGATTTCGCGCCTTCCCGCTGGAGACTGTCACTCAGAGCGTGCCATGCGGCGGCGAGGAACGGCGGCCGGGGCGCCGTACGCCGCGACGGATCCGGCCGTAGTGTTGGCGCTTGTGGCAAGTTCGACCTCTTTAGTCAAACGGCTGCTGCTCGGCCGGCCGTTCCGCTCCGACCGGCTGCAGCACACGCTGCTGCCCAAGCGGATCGCGCTGCCTGTGTTCGCCTCGGACGCGCTGTCCAGCGTCGCGTACGCGCCGGACGAGATCCTGCTGACGCTGTCCATCGCCGGGGCCGCGGCGTTCGCCATCTCGCCCTGGGTCACGCTGGCCGTCGCGGTCGTGATGGTCACGGTCGTTGCCAGCTACCGGCAGAACGTGTACGCGTACCCGTCCGGGGGCGGCGACTACGAAGTGGCCACGGTCAACCTCGGCCCCCGGTTCGGCGTGGCGGTAGCGAGCGCGCTGCTGGTCGACTACATCCTCACGGTCGCCGTCTCGGTCGCGGCCGGAGTGAACAACCTGGGCTCGGTCGTGCCGTTCGTGGCCGAGAACAAGATCGGTATCGCGATAGCCGCGGTCGTCGTCCTCGCAGCGATGAACCTGCGCGGACTACGCGAATCGGGCACGGCGTTCGCGATACCGACGTACGCGTTCATCGTCGTCATCGTCGGCATGATCCTCACCGGCCTGGTCCGCGTCTTCATCCTCGGCCAGGACCTGCAAGCGCCCAGCGCCGGCCTGGTCATCTCCGCCGAGAAGAGCCATCTCACCAGCTTCGCGTTCGTCTTCCTGCTGTTGCGAACGTTCTCGTCCGGATGCGCGGCGCTGACCGGCGTGGAGGCTATCTCCAACGGCGTACCCGCGTTCAAGCCGCCGAAAAGCAAGAACGCGGCCACCACGCTGCTGCTGCTCGGCTCCATCGCGATCGTCATGCTGATCGGCATCGTCCTGCTGGCCCGGGTGACCCACCTGCAATACGTCGAGGACGCCTCGCAGATCCTGTCCGGGCCGCCTGGCTACGTCCAGAAGACCGTCACCGCACAGCTCGGCGAGACCGTGTTCGGCCCGGGCTCGATCCTGCTCTACGTTGTCGGGGCGGTGACCGCGCTGATCCTGTTCCTCGCGGCGAACACCGCCTTCAACGGCTTCCCGGTGCTCGGCTCGATCCTGGCCCAGGACCGTTACCTCCCGCGGCAGCTGCACACCCGCGGCGACCGGCTGGCGTTCTCGAACGGCATCATCTTCCTGTCGATCGCGGCCATGGTGTTGATCGTGGCGTTCCAGGCCGAGGTGACCCGGCTGATCCAGCTCTACATCGTGGGCGTGTTCGTGTCGTTCACGCTGTCCCAGGCGGGCATGCTGCGCCACTGGAACCGGCTGCTCAAGACGCAGCGCGACCCGAACGTGCGCAGGCGCATGTACCGCTCGCGAGCCATCAACGGCTTCGGCTGCGCGCTCACCGGCGCGGTCCTGATCGTCGTGCTGGTCACCAAGTTCCTGCTCGGCGCGTGGATCGCGATCGCCGCGATGCTGGTGATCTACTCGCTCATGCTGGGCATCCGCAAGCACTACACGCGGGTGTCCCAGGAGCTGGAGCCAACCGAGGAGCGGCCGGTGCTACCGTCGCGCAACCACGCGGTGGTGCTGGTGAGCAAGGTGCACCTGCCGACGCTGCGGGCGCTCGCGTACGCCCAGGCGACCCGGCCGGACACGCTGACGGCCGTCACCGTCAACGTGGACGACAAGGACACCCGGACGATCCAGGACGAGTGGGAGCGCCGGCAGATCCCGGTGCCGCTGACCGTCGTCGACTCCCCGTACCGGGAGATCACCCGGCCGATCATCGACTTCGTCAAGAGCGTCCGGCGGGGCTCGCCGCGCGACGTGGTCACCGTTTTCGTGCCCGAGTACGTGGTCGGCCGCTGGTGGGAGAACCTGTTGCACAACCAGAGCGCGCTGCGGATCAAGGGGCGCCTGCTGTTCGAGCCCGGCGTCATGGTCACCAGCGTGCCGTGGCAGCTGCGCTCGAGTCAGGATCGGGACCTGGACCGCTTCGACCGCGGCCTGAGCCGCGCGCCGGCCCGCGGCCCGCGTACCCGCGGCAATGACCTGACCACGCCACCCGCGCCGACCTCGCCGGCGCCGGCCGGGGACCGGACGACCGTCGGTGACTGACCTCGACGACGACCTCGTCGAGGGTGATCTCGTCGAGGTTACGGTCGGTGCGCCCGCGCACGGCGGACACTGCGTGGCCCGCATCGGCGGTCCCCACGGCCGGGTCGTGTTCGTCCGGCACGCGCTGCCGGGGGAGCGCGTCACGATCGAGGTCACCGAGGTGCACCGCGGATACCTTCGCGCCGATGCGGTCGAGATCCACGAAGCCTCCCCGGACCGGGTGACCGCGCCTTGCCCGTACGCGCATCCGGGGGGTTGTGGGGGCTGCGACCTGCAGCACGTCGCGGACCGGGCGCAGCTCGATTGGAAGGCCGCCGTCGTGCGCGAGCAGCTTGCGCGTCCGGGCGGGCTGAGCGCGGCCCAGATCGACGAGCTTTCGGTACGGGTACAGCCGCTCCCCGGCGGCACGCTGGGCTGGCGGTCCCGGGTGCGCTATGCGGTCGACGCGGCCGGCCGGGCGGGCCTGCTGCAGCACCGTTCGCACCAGGTCGTGCCGATCGACCGTTGCCGCATCGCCCTGCCCGCGGTGCAGGAGCTCGACGTGACCAGCCGGCGCTGGCCCTCCGAGGCGGCGATCGAGGTCGTCGCGTCCACCGGCGGCGACGTCAGCGTCCGGGCCCACCCTGCCGGGATCGGCGCGCTGGACGACGACCCGCGCGACATGTCGGATGCCCCGGGCGGCCCGGTGCTGGACGGCCCGGCCGAGGTGCTGGAGCTGGCGGCCGGGCGGCGGTGGCTCGTACCCGTCGCGGGCTTCTGGCAGGTCCATCCTGCCGCCGCCGACACCCTGGTCACGACGGTTCTCGAACTCCTCGAGCCGGTCGCGGGAGAGACGGCGTGGGATCTTTACGGCGGCGCGGGCCTGTTCGCGGCGGCGGTCGCCGAGCGGACCGGGGCGCGGGTGACCGTGGTGGAGTCCTCGCCGGTCGGGGTCGCCGCGGCCCGCGCCAACCTGGCCGACCTGGCCGGTGTCGAGGTCGTGTCCGCGAAGGTCGACACCGCGCTGGCCCGGCGCCGGATCACTGGGCCGGTCGACATCGTGGTCCTCGACCCGCCCCGCACCGGCGCCGGCGGGCGGGTCGTCCGGGGGATCGTCGCGGCCGGTCCGCGGGCGGTCGCCTACGTGGCGTGCGACCCCGCGGCGCTGGGCCGCGACATCGCCACGTTCACCGCGGCCGGCTGGCGGCTGGCCCACCTGCGCGCGTTCGACTGCTTCCCGATGACGCAGCACATCGAATGCGTCGCCCTGCTGGTCCCCGCCGTGTGATCCAGGTCACGTCGACTGTGTAGGTTCCGTGCAGGGACGCCGGGCCGCCCTTCGCGCCGGGTGCGGGCATGCCTTGGATCGTTAGACTCGTCGGTCATGAGCGAATCCCTCCCCACGCCCGCAGGACTGCTCGGCACCATCGGCTCACCCGCCGATCTCAAGCGGCTGAACGCCGAGGAGCTGACGCTGCTGGCGGCGGAGATTCGCGACTTCCTGGTGGCCAAGGTGTCCCGTACCGGCGGTCACCTCGGACCCAACCTCGGCGTGGTCGAGATGACGCTCGCGCTGCACCGGGTCTTCGAGTCGCCCCGCGACCGCCTGCTGTTCGACACCGGGCACCAGGCGTACGTGCACAAGATCGTCACCGGCCGGCAGGGTGGCTTCGACCTGCTGCGCCAGCGTGGCGGCCTCTCCGGCTACCCGAGCCGGGCCGAGAGCGAGCACGACCTCATCGAGAACTCGCATGCCTCCACCGCGCTGTCGTACGCCGACGGGCTGTCGAAGGCCTTCACGTTGCGCGGCGAGGACCGGCACGTGGTCGTGGTGGTCGGCGACGGCGCGCTCACCGGCGGGATGTGCTGGGAGGCGCTCAACAACATCGCCGCGGCCAAGAACCGACTGGTCATCGTCGTCAACGACAACGGCCGGTCGTATGCACCCACGATCGGCGGCCTGGCCGACCACCTCTCCACGCTGCGCCTCAATCCCGGCTATGAAAAGGTCCTCGAGCTGGTCAAGGACGCCCTCGGTTCGACCCCGATGGTGGGCCGGCCGGTCTACGAGGTGCTGCACGCGGTCAAGCGCGGCATCAAGGACGCGGTCAGCCCGCAACCGATGTTCGAGGACCTCGGGCTCAAGTACGTCGGCCCGGTCGACGGCCACGACGTCCAGGCGATGGAGTCGGCGCTGCGCCGGGCCAAGGGTTTCAACGCCCCCGTCATCGTGCACGCGGTCACCCGCAAGGGATACGGCTACCGTCCCGCCGAGCAGGACGATGCGGACTGCCTGCACGGCCCGGGTGCGTTCGACCCGCAGACCGGAGCGCTGACCGCCAAGCCGTCGGTGAAGTGGACCAACGTTTTCGCCGACGAGCTGGTGGCCATCGCCGACGACCGGCCGGACGTCGTCGGCATCACCGCCGCCATGGCCGAGCCCACCGGCATCGCGGCGCTGGCTCGCAAGCACCCCGACCGGGTGTACGACGTGGGCATCGCCGAGCAGCACGCCGCGACGTCGGCGGCCGGCCTGGCGATGGGCGGTCTACACCCGGTCGTCGCCGTTTACTCGACCTTCCTCAGCCGGGCGTTCGACCAGGTGCTGCTGGACGTGGCGCTGCACCGGCTGCCGGTGACGTTCGTGCTGGATCGGGCCGGCATCACCGGGCCGGACGGCCCCAGCCATTACGGCATCTGGGACATGAGCGTCTTCGGCGTGGTGCCGGGCCTGCGGATCGCGGCGCCGCGCGACGCCGCCACGCTGCGGGAGGAGCTGCGCGAGGCGGTCGCTGTCGACGACGGCCCGACGGTGGTGCGGTTCCCGACCGGCTCGGTCGGCACGGACCTGCCCGCGGTGCGCCGGGTCGGCCCGATCGACGTGCTGCGCGACGACTTCCGCAAGGATGTCTTCCTCGTCGCGGTCGGCGCGTTCGGCAAGCTGGGCGTCGACGTCGCGGACCGGATCGCCGAGCAGGGGTACGGCGTCACGGTCGTCGACCCGCGCTGGATCCGGCCGGTCCCGGTCGAGCTGGCCGGCCTCGCCCGAGCACACCGGCTCGTGGTGACGCTGGAGGACGGGGTCCGGACCGGCGGCGTCGGGGACGCGGTTGCCAGCATGCTCCGAGACGCCGATGTCGAGGTGCCGCTGCGTGACTTCGGCGTGCCCAGCGGCTTCCACGCGCACGGCACCCGCGCCGAGATCCTGGCCGGCCTTGGCCTGACCGCGCAGGACATCGCCCGCGAGGTCACCGAATGGCTGTCGCGACTGGACGCGCGCGCACCGGTGGAGCATCAGCCCTCGGCCTAAGATCAACGAGCCCTTTCGTTACCATGCCGTTATCTTTGGGGCATGGCCACGGACACCATGGGCGGTCCGGTGATCATCGACCTTGGCCTCGATCGCGGCGAGCCCGACACCTACGCGTCCCCGACGCGGTCGACCGTCCCGAGCTGGTTCGGTCCCCTGATGGTCGCGCTCCTCGTGCTGATCTCGTCCGCGGCTTCCGCGGCACCCGCCCCCCCGCCGCTGTCGCAACTCATCAGCTTGCGTGTGAGCCCCGCCGACTCGTACGCGGTCACCGAACGCGGCCAGTTGGTGGCACAGTCGCTGGGCACGCTGAGCTCCTATGACTTGGCGACCGGCCGGCTGCGCTGGCAGGCCGGGACGGTGACGCCCACGTACCGGCTGCGTACCAGCAGCGGCGTCGTGCTCCTCCGGCCGTGGGTCACGGTGTCCGAGCAGCCGAGCACCACGGCCATCTCGGAAAGCGACGGCGTCGCGCGGTGGCAGCGCGCGGGCAGTGTCGTGACCATCACCGGCTCACCGGCGCTGCTCGCGGTCTCCGGCGTGCGCAGCCTCTACGGCACCGGCCGCCGCATCGAGGGACCCGTAGAGTCCGTCGACCCGTGGACCGGGGCGACCAACTGGCGGGTCGACGTGCCCTCGACCGCGGTGCTGATGGGCGTGCCGGGGCCGGCCGGGCAGCCGCCGCGGATGCTGCTCATCCACGACAACCGCACGCTCGCGGTGCACGACCTCGCGACCGGGAAGCTCCTCGCCACCGCACCGCTGCCGCCTGCCGACTACGGCCCCGGCAACCCCAGCGTCTCGGGCGGCCTGATCGTGTTGCGTCACCCCGGCGAGTGGGGGCCGCAGGTCTCCGCGTACGACCCGGTCACGCTGCAGCGCAGGTGGGTACGGCCGGCTGCCGGTGCGTCCGAGGCGCAGGCCTGCGGGCGGCTGACCTGCCTCGCCGGCCTGGACGGCGTCCGCGCGGTCGACCCGGCGAACGGCGCGCAGCGCTGGTACCGCCCCGGCTGGCGCAGCGTGGAGCTGCGGGGCAACCTGCTGCTGGCGTACGCGTCGCCGGCCGGAGTCAGCGACCCGATCGGGCTCGTCGACCCCGCGACCGGTCGCGTCCTGGTCGACCTGCGCGGCTGGCGCCCGCTGAGCGGCCAAGGGGGCGGCGACCACGTCCTGGTGACCCGGGTCGTCGACGCGGGAGCACGTACCATGGTCGCCGTCGCCGAACCCGGCGATGCGCAGCCTCGCCCGCTCGCCGACCTGCCGCCGGGCACCGGCGAATGCCAAGCGATCCCGGACCGGCTGATCTGCCGATCGACGGCGGGCGAACTGAAGGTGTGGGCGTACCGGCCGAGAGGGTGAGCGTGGCGCTGATCGAGCTCGATCTTGATGCGCCACCGGTGGCCGTCGCCGGCCGTCCGCCCGTCCGCTACTACCGGCACGTCGGCCTCCTCGCCGCCGCGGTCCTGATCCTTGCCATGGGCGGGGCCGCGACCGTCCGGTCCACGCTCTGGCAGCGGGTCGGGGTGGTCGGGCTCGCCGGACCGGACACGTCCTACCGGATCCTGGACGGCCGGCTCTACACCATGGACACCGGCGGCGATGACCGGGTGATCTCGGCCTGGGCGATGAGCCCGCTGCGCCGGCTGTGGACCGGTACCACCCCGCTCGAGCGCGATCCCAGCTCCGCCAGCGTCGTCCATGACGGCGGCGCGAGCCTCGTCGCGGCCGGCGCGTACGTGCTGCTGCACAGCGCGCTCGGCACGTCGGTGCTCGACGCGCGCTCCGGTGCGGTGCGCTGGTCCACGCCCAGTCCGGTGCTGGCACACAGCAACGGAATCGGCATCGTGCAGGAGACGGTGTTCCGACCCGGCACCGAGTACGACGAGTCGTCCGGCGACCCGGGCCCGCTCTACTGGTCGGCCACCGGGGTGCCGCACACCGAGCCGCCGCAACGGACGATCCTGCGCGGCGTCGACCTGGCCACCGGCCACCCGATGTGGTCGGCGGAGGCGCGCGGCTCGGTGTACGTGGTGCCCGACGACCGCGACGCGACCGGATTCGTGGTGATCGCCGCCGACCGGCTCACCCTGCGCGCCGCGGACACCGGCGCGGTGATCCGGCAACGCGCGTTGCCCCGCTGGCCGGGCGCTGACGTCTCCTTCCCGGAGATCGCCGGTGACGTGCTGCTCCTGCGGCACAACCACCCGGACGGCGCCGGCGTCGCGACCGCGTACGGGATCGACACGTTCGAGCCCCGCTGGCAGCTGGCCGAGCTCGCCGACGACGGCGACGCGGGCACCTGCACCGGCCTGCCCTGCCGCCGGGAGCGGCTCGGCATGACCGTGCTGGACCCGCACCGCGGCGTCCCCCTCTGGCACTCCGGCCCGCACGCCAACCTGGTCCAGCGCGGTCCCGCCACTCTCGAGGTGGAAAGCGTGTCGAGCCGCCCGCTGCGGCTGCGCGACCGGGCGACCGGCCACGTCCTGGTCGACCTCGGCGGCTGGGAGACGGTGGCCGACAGCGATGCCCAGGCGCCGCTGGTGCTGCTCCGCGCGGTGCCACTGGACGGTCGTGCCATATTCGGTGTGCTGGCTCCCGGCGGCCGCAAGGTCCAGCAGCTCGGGCGTGCCGACGGGCGGGTCAGGGACTGCGCCTCCGACGACCGCCACGTCGCGTGCCGGGTCGACGACGGCATCGAGGTGTGGGCCTACCGGACGTAAAGTAGGGCGTGGCGCTCATCGAGCTGGACCTCTACGCGCCGACCGAATCCCCGCCCGGACGGGCACAACGAGGACATCATCGGTACGGCGGTATCGCCCTCGCCGTCGTCCTGCTGCTGACACTGGCCGGGTCCGCGCCGGCGACGTCCGTGCTGTGGCGGCGTATCGGGTTGGCGCCGCTCGCCGCGCCGGACGCGTCATACCAGTTCGTCGGTGGCCGGCTGTACACGTTCGATTCGGCCGGCGACCGGCTCGTCACGACGGCCTGGTCCATGGCACCGCTACGCCGGCTCTGGAGCCGGACCACCTCGATCCCGGACGCCCAGACGGACGGGATAATGCCGGGGTACGGATGGTTGGCCGCCCCGGTGGAAGGCGACCAGGTCTTGTTGCAGTCGCGGCTGAGCTCCACCGTCGTCGACGCGCGCACCGGCGCAGTGCGCTGGACGTCGCCGGTCCCGGTGATGGCGACAGTCGGCGGACGCGTGGGCCTCGTGTACGAACAGCACTTCCGGCCGGGCACGGAATACAACCAGGCGACCGGTGCCTCGGGGCCGCTGTACTACGCGGACGACGGTGCCTTTCACACCGAACCGCCGCTGCACACGACGCTGCGGGCGCTGGACCTGCGGACCGGCCGGCAGCTGTGGCAGACCGTCCGGGCCGGCCGGGTGACCGCCGCGGACGTGCGCGGCAACGCCGACCGGATCGTGGTCGTCGCACCCGGCTGGCTCGGCGTGCTCGCCGCTGGCACCGGCGCGGTGCTGCGCGAGCGGCAGCTGCC
>JBKOWB010000189.1:0-4714 GCA_046724195.1 Actinomycetota bacterium | reverse complement strand
GGGAGGAACAGTTGTCAAGCCGTGCGGAGCTCGTCGACCGACTGTCGGAGCTCATGCGCCGGGCGTCTACATATGGCCTGCTCATCCACCAGTCCATCGCCGACCAGCTCGGCCTCATCCCCACCGACCTCAAGTGTCTGGACGCTGCGCGCGGGGAGCGCCAGCTCACCGCCGGCCGGCTGGCCGAGATCACCGGCCTGAGCACATCGGCGACGACCGCCGCCCTTGACCGGCTCGAACGCCGTGGTTTCATCCGGCGCGTTCGCGACGACCATGACCGTCGGCGTGTCTTCGTCGTCTCGACGGGGCAGCACGAGACCGAGACGGCGCGGCTGTTCTCGCCGCTGGCCACGGCGACCACGGAGATCATGGACGACTACGACAACGATCAGCTCGCGTTCCTCGCCGACTTCCTGGAACGTCTCAACGCGGCGAACGAACGCCTCATCAGCCGGCAGGCAGAAGCGGGCCGGCCCGCATCCTGATCCAACGGACTTCCGCTTGCGAGCCAGCCAATGAAAGCGCAGACTTACGAACGTGGCCACTTACGGAGATGTCGACCTTGGCATCCTCGGTGATCCCACCCGGCGAGCGATCTTCGAGCTGCTGGCTCAACGTCCGTGCTCGGTCGGCGAGCTGGCCGAGCACCTGCCGATCACCCGGCAGGCCGTGTCCCAGCACCTGCGGGTGCTCAAGGACGGCGGCCTGGTCGTCGTCACGCCGGACGGCACTCGCCGCATCTACCGCCTCAACCCGGACGGGGTGGCCGCCTTTCAGGCGTACTTCCAACGGATCTGGAACGACGCACTGACCGCCTTCCAGAAGGCCGCCGACGCGGTCCCCACGCCAGCCGAACAGGAGCAGCAGTCATGACCACCGGACCCGCCATTCCCGCCCTGCACGGGAGTGCCATCGTCGCCATGCCCGTCGACAAGGCGTTCGCTTTCTTCACCGAGTCGTTCGGCAGCTGGTGGCCGGCCGACTACCACATCGGCCAGGCCGACATGGCCGACGCCATCCTCGAACCGCGCAAGGGCGGACGTTGGTACGAACGCGGCACCGACGGCACTGAGTGCGACTGGGGTCGGGTGCTGGCGTGGGAACCGCCGCACCGGCTCGTCGTCACCTGGCAGATCAACGGCCAATGGCAGTACGACGACGACCCCGAGCATGCCAGCGAGATCGAGGTCCGGTTCACGCCGGACGGGCCGGAGCAGACAACCGTCGAGCTCGAGCACCGGCACCTCGACCGTCTCGTCGCCGGGCAGGCGATCCACGACACCATCGGTCAAGGCGGCGGCTGGACCGCGATCCTGGAGACGTTCGCCAAGGCGGGGGAGGCGGGCAACTAGAGCCGGGCGGCGAGGCGTGCGGCCTTGGCGGTGAGGTAGTCGCGCTCGGCCAGGCTGGTCGTGCGGCCGGCGGCCAGGCGGTAGTGCATGATCGCCGCCTCGGCCTCGCCATCCATTTCCAGCAGGTGCGCGCGTACGGCGTCGAGCCGGTGATGCCCGCCCAGGCGCGTGTCGAGGCCGGCGAGGGCGGCCAAGCCCGCGGCCGGCCCGTGGACCATGGCGGCGGCGATGGCGCGGTTGAGCGTCACCATCGGGTTGCCGGTCATGCGTTCGAGCAGTGTGTAGAGCGCGAGGATCTGTGGCCAGTCGGTCTGCTCCGGCGTCGCGGCCTCGTCGTGGATGGCGGCGATGGCGGCCTGTAGCTGGTACTCGCCGACGGCGCGCCGGGTCAGGACCGCCGAGAGCAACCCGCTTCCTTCGGCGATGAGATCCTGATCCCAGGAGGTTCGGTCCTGCTCGGCCAGTGGCACGAGCTCGCCGTCGGGTCCGGTGCGGGCCGGGCGTCGGGCGTCGGTGAGCAGCATCAGCGCAAGCAGGCCGGCCACCTCCGGGTCGTCGGGCAGCCCCGCGCGCAGCGTGCGGGTCAGCCGGATGGCCTCATTGGACAGTTCACTGCGGGCCACCTGCGGGCCGGTGCTGGCGGCGTACCCCTCGCTGAAGATGAGGTAGAGCACGTGCAGGACCGAGCGCAGCCGCTCGGTCCATTCGTCCGGGGATGGCATCCGGAACGGTATCCCCGAGGTCTTGATGTGCTTCTTGGCGCGGCTGATGCGCTTGGCCATCGTGTCCTCGGGCACCAGGAACGCGGCCGCGATCTCGGCGGTGGTCAGACCGCCCACGGCCCGCATGGTGAGCGGGATCGCCGATCCGGGTGTCAGAACGGGATGGCAGCACAGGAAGAACAGCGCCAAGGAGTCGTCCCGATGCGACGGCTCGGGCGGTGTGCCGGGTTCGCGGGCAGCGGTCAGGTCCTCGCGATTCCGGCGCGCCTGATCGGCGCGCCACATGTCGGTCAGCCGCCGTGCGCCGACGGTGACCAGCCAGCCGCGCGGATTGCCGGGCAGGCCCTCGGCCGGCCATCGGGTCGCGGCCGCGAGCAGGGCCTCCTGTACGGCGTCTTCGGCGTCGTCGAAGTCACCACACCGGCGCCCGAGCACGCCGAGGACCCGCGGCGCCAACTCACCCAGCAGATCCTCGACATCGGTGCGGGCGGTCACCACTCCGGCGCGGGCGCGTCCATGATCCGGCGGACCTCGATCCGCTTGCGGGTGGGCTTTCCGCCTGGTCCGGGGGCGGCCGACGTGCGAGCCGCGATCTCGACCGCCCGCTCTTCGCTGTCGACGTCGACCATCCAGAAGCCAGCCAGGAATTCCTTGGCTTCCGGGTAGACCCCGTCGGTGATCACCGGGGCATTGACGCCGTCGCTGGTCACGAACTTCGCGGTCTCCCGCCCGGCCAGCCCTTCCGCGGCGAGAAGCTCCCCGGCCTCGGACAGTTCCTGCTGGATCTGCTGCATGTGCGCCCAACTCGCCGTGACGTCGTCGGGTGTCCACTCGTGCGGCGGCGGCACGCCGTCGTCGGGCGAGTAGGTCATCATGATCAGGTACTTCACGCGTGACGCTCCTGTCGGTCGGTGCGCCTGGCCGGCGCTTTCACCATAAGGTCGGAGCCGGCCGCCGGTAACGGACGTGCGCGATCGGCTCGCTGGCCACACGCGAGACGTCGACGAGTAGGCGTGGCGGTAGCCCGAACCTGGGGAACAACCCCGGGTTTACGAACCCGGTGATGGCTCCGAAGAGTCCGCCCTGGACGGTGAGCACCTTGACGGCGAACGGCTGATAGCCGCTGCCGTCGCCGGCGGGCGCGTACACCGCCAGCGCCGGCAGGCGATTCGCGCCGGTGGGCACCAGGCGCAGGTCGCCGCCCCACGGGCTGCCGAACAGCTGCCGCAGGTAGATGCCGATGTGATCGCGGCCCTGGTACCAGGACGGGGTCGGTGGCATCGTCATGTGGGCGTCCGCGCGCAGCAGGGCCACCAGGGCGGGTATGTCCTTGGCGTGCCACGCCCGCACGTACTTCGCCACCAGGTCGGCCTCCCCCGGCGGCGTCAGCCCGGCGTCGCCGACCGGGAGGCGCGTATCCAGCGTGGCCCTGGCCCGTTGCAAAGCGCTGTTCACCGAGGCCGGCGTCGTACCGAGAACGTGGGCGGTCTCGGCCGCCGACAAGCCCAGCACCTCCCGCAGCATGAGCACGGCGCGCTGCCGCGGCGGCAGGTACTGCACCGCGGCGACGAACGCCAGCTCGATGTGCTCGCGACGCACCACCGCCGTTGCCGGGTCGACCAGCGGATCCGGGTCGGCGATCTCCAGTAGCGCGTCCGGGAACGGCTGCAGCCACGGCGTCTCCGGGTCGCCCGGCTCGGGGGCGAGGTGCGGGTCGGCCGGGCCGGCGATCGCCGGGGGGAGGATCCGCCGGGCGCGGTGGTCGAGCGCGTCGAGGCAGACGTTGGTGGCGATGCGGTACAGCCAGGTCCGCAGCGCCGACCGGCCTTCGAAGCCGGACAGGCGTCGCCATGCCTTCAGCAGGGTTTCCTGCACCGCGTCGTCGGCGTCATCCAGGCTGCCGAGCATCCGGTAACAGTGCACCAGCAGCTCGCGGCGGTACGGCGCGGTCAGCCGCCGGAACGCCTCCGCGTCGCCCGCCATCGCCGCCGACCGCAGCGCCACGGTGTCGACCCGGCCGGCCGCCGAAGGCCTGGCGATCGTCACCCATCCAGGCTAGGTCGGCACGCGCGATGAATCTGCCATCGGGGCGCCGTCACAACCGTTGAAGAAGCAGTCCATCCATGAATGGAGACTCGCACATGCCGACCATTACCAACGCCATCGACATCACGGCCACCCCGGACGACGTCTGGGCGGTGTTGGCGGACATGCCCGCCACCCGGCAGTGGCTCCCTGGCGTCGTCGCCGCCCGCATGGACGGCGACGTGCGGATATGCCAGATGGCAGACGGACAGCAGATCCACGAGAAGATCAGCGATACCTCGGCCGAGCAACGCAGCTTTCGGTTCGAGCACCTGCGCGTCCCACTGCCGGTGGAGCGCTCCGGCGGGATCTTCACGGTGACCGCCGGCCCGGAACCACACACCGCCACCGTCACCCTGCGCACGACGTTCGAACCGCTCGACCCGTCCGGGGCCGACGAGCTCACCGGCATGATCCGGGGTGCGTTCCAGCGGTCGCTGGAGTCGTTGCGGCGTTTCGTCGAGGACAAGCGCCCCTGGGATGCCGGCTGAACGCCACAGTACGTGCGACGCTGGACCCCATGGTGGACTTCAGCGGGCGTGTCCGCCGATGGCG
>JBKOWB010000181.1:0-19136 GCA_046724195.1 Actinomycetota bacterium | reverse complement strand
GGCTGGGCAACCGGCGCCTGGGCCGGGGTCGGCACCGGGCTGGCCACCGTCTTAGCGGTCGGGCCGGCGCTGTTCATCGCCTACCTCGCCGTCACCCGGCAGTGGCGGGCCGCGCTGACCGCGCTCGGCACCGCGGGCACGCTGGCAGCGGGCGCTCTGCTGCTGGCGCCGCGGGAGACCGCCGCATGGTTCGGGGAGGTCTTGTGGCGGCTCGACCGCACGGGCGGCGTCGATCGCCCCGGCAACCAGTCCCTCGCCGGCGTGCTCGCCCGCCTGTACGACTCGGCCACCACCCCGGTGCTGCTGTGGTTCACGTTCGCGCTGCTGCTGGTCGCGGTCGGCATGATCCGCGCCCGGTCGGCGCACGCGGACGGCGACGAAGTCACCGCGTTCACCCTGGTCGGCCTGACCGGAGCGATCGTCGGACCGGTCAGCGACACGCATGAGTTGGTCTGGGTGCTGCCCGCGCTACTGATCCTGGTGGACGCGGCGGCGGCCCGGCAGCGGCCGATGAGCCGGCGCCCGCGCCCCGGACGGAACGATCGCTTCCTCGGTGCCGGGTATGCGGCGGCGGCGGCGCTGACCTACCTGGTGTTCGTCTCCGCTCCGGTGTGGGCGTTCGGCCATGCCGGCGGGCCGGCCGGGATGATCGGTGGGAACGCGTACGCGCTCGCCCTGATCCTGCTGGTGAGCGGGCTGCCGTGGCGACCAGGGGTGGCGCCGGCGTTCCCGATCAATCGCTGGGCCAAGCAGGTGCGCCGCCAGCCGAGGGCGGTCCCGCCCGCGCCGGCTACGGGCAGTTGACCCATTCCTCGGCACCGTCGGTGAAAACCTGCCGCTTCCAGATCGGCAGCCGCGCCTTGGCCTCGTCGACGGGCCGGGCACAGGCCGCGAACGCGGCGGCCCGGTGCGCGGTGCTCACGGCCGCCACCAGTGCCACGTCGCCGATCTTGAGCACGCCGACGCGGTGCGAGATGGCGACGGCGTACACGTCGGGGGCGGCGGCGATCTCGGCGGCTACCTCCCGCAGGACCGCGGCGGCGCTGGGGTGGCCCTCGTACTCGAGCAGCGTCACGCCGCGCCCGTGGTCGTGGTCGCGGACGACGCCTAGGAACGTGACGACCGCGCCGGCCCGCGGGTCGGCGACCGCCCGTTCGTGCGCCGCGAGGTCGAGCTCGGCGTCGCTGATCTCGGCACGCGTGACGCTCATCGGCGCTCCCCCGGCACGTACGGCGGTCACCGGCGGCCCATCGCCGGGGTGGGTGGTCATCGGCGCTCCCCGGCGAGCAGCGGCAGCGGCAGGAACGGCAGCAGGTCGCCGGCGGCCCCTCGGGTGTCCGGGCGGACTACCACAAAGCCGTGCGCAACGGACAGCCCTCGCAGCATCGCGGACCCGACGTGGCCGACCGGGCTCGCCGTCCGTCCATCGTGATCCAGTGCCGCGAGTGCCAGATGCGTGAAGCCACCCCGGCCCGGGATCGTTGCCGCCGCCTCGACCTGTGGCAGCGGCGCCAGGTCACGACCGTGCAGCCCGGCCAGCAGCGGCGCGACCAGCGTGACCAAGGCGATGACGGCCGACTGCGGATTGCCGGGCAGGCCGGCCAGGAAACGGGGCCGCCCGTCTGCGCCGGGAATCCTCGCGAGCAGCATCGGGTACCCGGGCCGGACCGCGACCGTGTTGACGATGTACTCGGCGCCGAGCGCGGCCAGTGCCGGGTGCAGGTGGTCCACCGGGCCGTGCATGGTGCCGCCGGTGGTGCACACCACATCCGCGCCGTCGAGGGCCTGCCGGATCGCGTGCACGTGCGCGGCGAGCGTGTCCGGGACCGGCCCGGCGATGGCGTCCGGGTCGACGGCCGCCCCGCAGCGGCGCAGCCAGCCGGGCATCTGCGGGCCGAGCGAGTCGCGTACCCGACCGGCGCCTGGCATGCCGCTGGTGAGTAACTCGTCGCCGAAGACGAGCAGCGCCGCGCGAGGCACCCGGCGTACTGCGAGCCACTCGTAGCCGCAGGTGGCGGCCACCCCGATCACGGCCGGGTCGACCGCGGTGCCGGCCGGCAGCAGCTCCTCGCCCTTTGTCGCCTCGTCGCCCGGCAGCCGCCACTCCGGGGTGGCGCGGGGCACGCCGCTGACCATGCCGGCGTCGTCGCGGGTCGATTCCTCGGTGCGGATCACCGCGTCCGCGCCGTCCGGGACCATCGCACCGGTGGCGATCTCCACACAGACTCCGTCCGCGTCGAGCGGCGCGGCGGCGCCGCCGGCCAGGACCCGGCCGACCGGCCGCCACGGGCCGGCGCCGCGCACTGCCCACCCGTCGATGCTCGACGTAGGGAAGGCCGGTAGGTCGGTGAGCGCGACGAGCGATTCGGCGAGGGTACGGCCGTCGGCCGCGGCCAGCGGCACCATCTCGGCGGGACCGGCGGCCGCCCGCCCGGCCTGGTACGCCAGGGTCCGCGCCTTCTCCCAATCCACCGGGATGTTTCCACCGCTCATCCCCGCAGCCTATCCACGCGGTGTGGCGGTTGCTGCGGGTCCGCTCCAATCGGTCGCGGGCCGGGACTATCGACCATGCAATGCGGTGAATATCATCCTTCGTAGCGCCGCCGTTACCCACGGAGGTCGATACCAGGGAGGTAGCCATGCGCGGAACCAACTGGGACTGACGACCCGGTCTGGGTCAAACCGCGTGATCACCGCCGCGCAACTGATCGACGGTATGCCGCAGGATGGGGCCCAGCACGGCCAGCCCGTCGCGGGCGCCACCGGTCGAACCAGGCAGATTGACGATCAGCGTCCGGCCCCCGACCCCGGCCAGGCCTCTGGAGAGTGCGGCCGCGGGCACCTTGTCCCGGCTGTACGCCCGGATCGCCTCGGCGATGCCCGGGATTTCGAAGTCGAGCAACCCGCGCGTCGCCTCGGGCGTCTTATCGGTGGGCGTGACGCCCGTCCCGCCACTGGTCAGTACGACGTCGACGCGGTCGGCGATCGCCGTCCGGAGAGCGTCCGCGACCGGCTCCCCGTCCGGCACCACGACCGGTTCGTCGTCCACGTCACAGCCGAGGTCGCGCAGCCCCGCGACGAGCAGCGGGCCACTGGTATCCGGGTAGACGCCGGCCGCGGCTCGGTTGGACGCCACGATGACCCGCGCCCTCACGGGCGGTCCTGTGGGCGTACCCAATCGCCGGTCTTGCCGCCCTCCTTGCGCAGCACGCGGACGGCCTCGATGCTCGCGGCCGGATCCACGGCCTTGATCATGTCGATCAGGGCGAGCCCGGCGGTCGCGACCGCGGTGAGAGCTTCCATCTCGACGCCGGTGCGTTCGGCGGTCTTCGTGGTCGCGGTGATGTCCACGCCCGCGTCGGTGATCCGCAGGTCGACCGTGACGCCGTGCAGTCCGATCGGGTGGCAGAGCGGCACGAGGTCGGGCGTGCGCTTCGCGCCCATGATCCCGGCGATGCGGGCGACGGCGAGCGCGTCACCCTTCGGCAGGCCGTCACCGCGCAGTAACGCAACGACCTCGGCGGTAGTGACAACCCGTCCCGCGGCTGTGGCCCGGCGGGCGGTCACCGCCTTGGCCGAAACGTCGACCATGCGGGCCGCGCCCGCTTCGTCGATGTGAGAGAGCAGGGATTCGTCGGGCATACCGGGAGTTTATAGAAGCATCCGCGAGAAGGGGTTCGCGTATCGGCGCGACGGGCAGCACAATTTCTGTACGTCATGAGCAAGGCCGGATCAATGTGAGGAGGATGTGGGCCATGGGTCAATTCCCGCCGGCCCTGAAAATGATTCTTTTGGCGGAGGGTGAATTGACCGCCACGCTCCGCGCATTGGGAAAAGTCGCTCGATTCAGACAGCCTTCATAGCGTTCCGTTCCTGCCCGATAAACGCTCGGTAATGCAATATCTTAGTTCTGGCTTATACTGCGCAAATAGACTGAAACCTGTACCAAGGTCACTAAAACTGTCATAGCGTGTTCTCCATCGCGATCGCACACGGGCGGTGAGGTTCTTCCGGGATCGATTGATGCCCGGGCAGGCCTCTGGATACTGCGAAGGAGAGCGCCATGCGTGGATCTGACTGGAACTGACGAAGAGAGACACGTGCACAGAATCCCCGACCGCAATACGCTGATTGCGGGTCGGCTCGTGCCGACCGCTCGCAGCGGAGGGGATGTGGCCCGCGAACCAAGTTCCCATGACGACGTGACTGAAAGGCGGCTCCGGCTGCTGATCAGTCTCGTCGTCGTTCTGGCTGGTATCGCCATCGCGTGGTCGGTCGCCCGGGTGTGGTCCTCGCCCGCCAAGCCGCCCCCGGTCCTTCTGTTGCTCGAGTTGGTGGCCGCGATCGCCCTCGGCAGTCGCACCGCGTGGAACATCCGCATCGGCTCACACGGGCGCGGCATCTCGTGGCCCGAGGTCGGGATGCTCGTCGGCCTGGCGGTCGTACCGGCACCCTGGGTCATCCTCTGTACCTGCGTCGCGATCACCGCGGCCCGGCTTTTCGCCCGCTCCCGGTTCCAGAAGACGATCTTCGGAGTCGCCAAAGAGGTACTCGTGGCGACCGCGGCGAGCGTGGTCTTCATCGCGATGGGGCAGCAGTCGCAGACCGGCCGGCCGGCCCTGCACCTCGGCGCCCTGACCCTGGCTGCGACGGCAATGTGGATTGTCGACGAGGCGCTCATCGCGCCGGTCATGGTGCTGTCCACGGGCTCGGGTATCCGGCAGACACTGAAAGCCAACTGGGACATGCGGGTCTTCGGCCTGGTCGCCCGCTATGTCGTCAGCGTGCTGGTGATCGGCATTCTCGCGTTCGACCGCGACACCCGCTTGCTGCTGTTCGTCGCACCCGTGGTTCTCTGCATCCATCTGTGGCAGACCGGTCAGGTCCGCAGCCGCGAGGAGCGCAAGTCCTGGCAGCGGCTCGCACAGACCACGGACGAACTCAACGTCGTGGACCTCGATGTGGTCCTGCATGCCGCGGTGACCCGAGCCGCGGAGCTCTTCTCCGTCGATGGGGCCGACATCGAGCTACGGCTGGGCGACACTCGCCGAGTGGTCAGCGGCACCACCTCGCAGGTCACGTACGACGGTCCGGTCGAAGAGGCTCCGGACCGGAGCGGCTTCACCATCCCCATCGAACTCGCCGGACACGACGGCAACGACCCGATCGGGGAACTGCGGTTGCGCTGGCGCACCGCGGTTCGGCTGACGGAGTCCGAGCGATACAAGCTCAAGACCTTCGCCTCTGCGCTGTACACAGCCATCCGCAACGCGAACGCCTATAAAGAGCTCGAGCGCATCTCCGCCGAGAACGCCCACGCCGCCGCCCACGACGCGCTGACAGGTTTGGCGAATCGGCGCGAGCTGCTCGACGAGGCGCGCAAGATCTTCGAGACCCGAGGTGACGTCGGCAGGCTGGCCATGCTGCTGATCGACCTCAACCATTTCAAAGAGGTCAACGACACGCTCGGGCACGCGGCCGGCGACAAGGTCCTGTGTGAGGTGGCGCGACGGATCCACGACACGGCCGGACCCGACAACCTCGTCGCTCGGCTCGGCGGCGACGAATTCGCGGTGTTGTTCACCAAGTTGCCGACCCCCGCGATGGCCGCCCACCGGGCCGGCGCGGTCCTCACCGCCCTCGACGGCATCATCGAGGTCGACGGCATGCAGCTCACCGTCGAGGCGGCCGGTGGCATCGCCCTCGCCCCCGGCAGCGGCGGCGTCGAGGAACTGCTACGCCGCGCCGACGTCGCGATGTACCAGGCGAAGCGCTCCGGGCAGCGAACGGCGACCTACGTCCACGCCCGCGACACCGCGGACGTCGGCCGGTTGATGCTCGGCACGGAACTGCGCCGCGCGGTGGCGGAACGGGAGTTCTTCGTCGACTTCCAGCCGATCGTCGACCTGGGTTCCGGCGAGGTGATCTCCGCCGAGGCGCTGGCCCGCTGGCACCATCCGGACCACGGCAGCCTGACCCCGATGCAGTTCATCGAGACGATCGAGCGCTCCGGCCAGCTGCCGGCATTCGCGGACGCCGTGCTGGAGCAGTCGCTCGCCGCGATCGGTACGTGGCGGGAAGCGGGATTCGATCTGCCGGTCGCCGTGAACGTGTCGCCGCGCAGCCTGCTGGATCCGGACTTCCCCGGCTCGGTGCTGACCCGGCTGGCGAGCCACGCTGTGCCCGCCGATCGACTCGTCCTCGAGCTGGCCGAGACGCTCACCATCAGCCAGCTCGAAGTGGTGGCGCGGTCGCTGAGCGAGCTGCGCGACGCTGGCGTACGGCTTGCGCTCGACGATTTCGGCACCGGCGTCTCCTCGCTCTCCGTGCTGTCCCGCATCCCTGTACACCAGCTCAAGATCGACCGCGAGTTCGTCGTGGCGGTCGAGGCGTCGTCCGAGGCGGCCGCCGTCATCCGGTCCACCGTGGACCTGGCCCGCAGCCTGCACCTGACGGTGATCGCCGAAGGCGTGGAGAGCGAGCCGCAACGGCACGCGCTCTGGGAACTGGGCTGCGTCGCCGGCCAGGGCAACCTGTTCGCGCGGCCGATGCGGGCCGCCCGGATGCTGGCCGCGATGCAGCGCGGCTCGGGTGGGCGCCCAGGCGCGCTGGCCAGCGCACTGCATGACGCCGGTTCCGTGGTACGGATGCCACGCCGCAGGTCACCAGGGCACGGCAGGTCGCCTCTGCCACACTTGCCTGCGTGACGCGTCCAGGGCGTCGACGTCCTCTTGCGGTACCCGTTCGGCCGTCCCCGGGCCGGCGACTATCTGCTGGTGCCTCTCGCGCCGGCCGCCTGCTCGGCACGATCGACCGAGCCGCGGACGGACTCGCCGGGGACGCCGGACTCTACCTGGCCTCGGCCGCGTTCGCGCTGGTCACCGGGCTCACGTCGACGCTGCTGCCGCACCGGGCATGGGGACTGATGGCGATGTGGGCCTATGTCGGCGCGCTCGCCGTCGTCAGTCTCCAACTCCTGCTGCCCGCCACCGAGACCTCCCGCAGGTCCGGGACGCTCCGCCGGGTCGCCGGACGGATGACGCTGACCTGGGTGGCGTGGGCCGGCGCCGCGCTGGTGCCGCTGGTCGTGGAGGCGATCCAGCGAGCCGGCGGGCGTACCGACCGGGCGCAGGACGAGGTCATCGTGATCGAGCAGATGGGCGAGCGGCTGCTGCATACCGGGACGCCCTACCTCGGGCCGGACGCCATTGCCGCCTTGCCGCCCGGAGAGCGCCTTCTGGGCTACTCGCCGTACCAGCCAGGGATGGCCGTCTTCGGCCTGCCGCGCGCCCTGGCCGGCGGCGGATGGTGGACGGACGCTCGGGTCTGGTTTGCCGCGGTGACAGCGGCGGCGCTGGTCGCGGCTGTGTTGGCGCTGCGAACGAACGGGGCACAGGTACGGGCGCTGCAGTTCGCGACCGTGCTGCCCATCTGTGCCTTGACGCTGGCCACCGGCGGCGACGATCTGCCGGTCCTGGCGCTCTGCCTACTGGCGCTGGCGTGGTGTGCGACCGACCGGTTCGGCGCCGCCGGCGTGGCCGTCGGTGCGGCCGCCGCATGCAAGCTGTTCGCTTTGCCGGTCGTTGCCGTGCTCGCGGCACTCGCGATCGCCACCCGCCGCGGCCGCCGCCTCCTGCCCGGAGCCCTCGGACTACCCGTCCTCGTACTGATTCCGCCACTGCTGGTGAACAGCGACGCGTTCGTCGAGAACGTGATCCGCTATCCACTCGGCCACGGCATCGTCCAGAGCCCCGCGCAGTCTCCGTTCCCCGGCTACCTGATCTCGACCGGCGTACCGGGCGGCCGGTACATCGCGGCGGCGCTGCTGGTCGCGGTCGCCGCCGCGATCGCCGTCGTGCTCGTGCGCCGTCCGCCGCGCACGGCCGCGACCGCTGCGCTCTTCTGCGGGTACGGGCTGCTCGCAGCGATCCTGCTCATGCCGACCACCCGATTCGGCTACCTGCTGTACCCGATCGCGTTGCTGGTCTGGTCGCCGGCACTCAGGAACCCCACAGGTATAGCGGCACCACGGGGTGACGCGGCCTTGTACCGTGTGTGAGATGCAGATGACGTGCCCGAAGTGCCGCGGTGAGATGCGATCCTACGAACGCAGCGGCGTCACGGTGGATCAATGCACCGAATGCCGCGGAATCTTCCTCGACCGAGGCGAGCTCGAGAGGCTCTTCGAAGCCGAGGCCAACTGGAACAGCCGCCAAGCGGCCTCGTCGTCGCGTCCCGCGGCGCCGCAGCCGGGATACGCACCGCCGCCTCCGCCCGCCTATGGGGCACCCGGTTACCCGCCCCCGGCACCGGGCTACGGCCAACCGCAGTACGGCTACCACGGCCACTACCGCCAGCACGGCGGCTACCACGGCCACTACCGCCAGAAGCGCCACAAGAGCTTCCTCAACGAGCTCTTCGACTGAGATCTGTGGTCTGGGCCGCCGAAAGTAGCGGCCGATGGCGTGCGCCGGCGCCGGTCACATGCCAGTCTTCTGAGTCATGCGACTGCCCGCGCCGGCCGTGGTGGTGTCCGCGCTCGACGATGCATACTCCGGGATCACCGCGATCGTCGCGAGCCTCGACGACCTCGACCTGCTACTGCCCTCAGGCTGCCGCGGCTGGTCGATCGCCGACCTGCTGTTCCACGTCACACTCGACGCGCAGCGCGCGCTCGTCGCGCTCGCGACACCCACGGACGAGCCGACCGACGTGGATTTCGTCAGCTACTGGCGGAGCTTCCCGGGGGCGGGCGACCCGGACGCGGCGCTCGCCCACGGCCAGTGGGTCCGCCGGTCCGCTGCGGCGTTCGTCCGACCGAGCGGCATCGTCCAGCGCTGGACCGAGACGGCCGCCGCGGCCGCGCACGCCGCCGGGACCGCTAACTCGGCCGGCCGGATCGCGACGCAGGGACACGTGCTCGCCGTACCGGACTTCCTCGTGACGCTGGTCACCGAGGCCGCCATCCACCACCTCGACCTGGTCGTCTCGCTGCCGGATGCCGGCGATCCCGCGCCGGACGCCATCGCGCTGGCGCTCGCCACATTGGACGGTCTGGCCGCGCCGGACGGCCTTCCCGCTCACTGGAGCGAGCGCGAGGCGTTGCTGAAGGGCTCGGGCCGCGAGGAACTGGACGGTGCCGATCGGCGTGCCCTGGACGGCCGCGCAGAGATGTTTCCGCTACTCGGCTGACGCTCACACGCTCGAGCGCGTCAGCCGATAGCCATATCGACGAAGCGGGACAAGTGCAACTGCGCCGCCACCGTGACCGTATCGGTAGGCCCGTTACGGTGTTTCGCCACGATGAAATCGGCTTCGCCAGCCCGTGGCGACTCCTTGTCGTAGTAGTCGTCACGGTGCAGAAGTATGACAACGTCCGCATCTTGCTCGATCGAGTTGTGCACTGCAATGCCGTTGGCCACGAAGTTGTGGACACCGGTCACCGTGGCATCGAAGACGTCTTGCTCACCCGCGTGGTCGACGGACGTGATCTCGTCCCAGAACACATCGTTGGTGGCCTGCAGCTCAAGGTCTGCGCTGCCCAGCACTGCCGCGATGCGAGCAAGCCTCGGTCGGCTGGGTGCGCGCTTCCAAAGTGCGCTTCCGCAAAACTGGGTGCCGATCGCGTGCGCGAATTCCCGATGGGTCATGCCGCTGTCAGACAAGATTCTGCGCACGTCGTCCCACACATCCTTCGGAACCGTGTCGACGTTGGTGTTGCTGCGCGAAGACTCCAGGATGGCCAGCAGCGCCACGCAGTTGGCCCGGCGGGCACCGACGACTCCGATCTCTCGGAGGAAGCGCAGCTGATCATCCCGACCGGACACGTCGAGCGTGTACTGCGCACGGTGGTCGCCAGCCGCGACAGTCCGCAGCCTGCCGGTGATCCCGAACCGCAGCAGGAGCCGGCTCACTCCCTCGAGCAGGCGCTTGCTTGTGGACCCGATGTAGATGCGCCCGCCGGTCTTCGACTTGTTGACCGTGACCGATCCGTCCGTCGACCATAAGTGGCTGAGGAAAAGCTTCACCTGCTCCTTGGGCAGGCTGAAGTGGCTCTCAGGGATGAACTTCTCGTGCGAGCGGAGCCCGAACAGTCCAAGACCGTCGAGCCACTCCGCGATGGGATTGCGTCGTCCTCGGGCGAGCCTGAAGGGAGCCGGGAGACGCAGCGTGACAACTCGTGCCGCCGCGAAGTCGTCGCGGACCGCCGTCACGCCGAAATGCTTGGCGGCGAGCGTGACGGCCCGCAAGTTCTCCTCGTCGACGCTCGCGTAGCGGATCGGCTGCCTCCGTACGAACGATCCGTCACCGAGCAGGTGAGCCAGCAGGACGATCTCGTCCACATTGCCCGGTTTATGAAGCAACGGCGGGGGAACGTGGCGCGGAGCGGCCACCCGATCTCCGACATGCAGTTCCCCCAACGCCTTCCAGCCTGAGTACGTGAGGAAGGGATGATTGGCAGTCGCCTCCACCTCCCGGCCCGAGGCCAATCGCAGCCGAAAGACCGGCTTTCGGCCGCTCGGGAAGACGTGAGTCATCGTGCGAGCGGTGTATTGAAGACGCTCGTTCAACGCCCAGACCGGCACCTCGGTGCTGCCCCACGCCAGCAACTCACCGAGCGTCACCTCGCTGTTGTCGTCCGAACGAGTGACGCGTGTTGCGGCCGTGAGGCAGCCCGATTCGCGCAAATCGGACAGCTGGGGGCGTTTGTCGGTGCGTTGTTCTGGACCGCGATTCAGCTGGCTGACCGCGATGACCGGGCACTCGACCTCCTTGGCCAGCAGCTTGAGGCCCCGGGAGAGATCGGCGACCTCCTGCTGGCGGCTCTCAGTGCGCTTCGCGGATGTCATGAGCTGGAGGTAATCGACGACGATCAGCTTGAGATCGTGGCGCTGCTTGAGCCGGCGCGCCTTGGCGCGGATCTCCATAAGGTTCATGCTCGGGGTGTCATCGACGAAGATCGGGGCCTCGCTGATCTCCCCCATCCGCCGGGCGAGCTTCGTCCAGTCGTCATCGGACAGTTGACCGGAGCGCAGGATGTGCAGTGGGACGCGCGCTTCGGCCGACAACAGCCGCATGACAATCTCGATCTTGCTCATTTCCAGCGAGAAGATGGCGCTGGCGCAGTTGTGACGGATGGCCGCGTGCCGCGCGAAGTCCATCGAGGCAGTCGAGTTGTGCGTCGGGATGAGCGTACGACCGGCGAGGTAGAGCTTGTCGGCATTGTCGATCGACACGCACTTGACCGGAACGGAAGCGATCCGCCGGACGTCGACGATGTACCGCGCCGGCATCCGGGCCGGGCTTCTGGGACGGCGCCGTTCCCCGTGCACCAGCGCCTTGTGACGCAGCGCCTTGCTCTGGACCCGGAACACGTGGTCGGCCGCCGTGAAGCTCACCGTGTACCGGTTCGATCGCTCCTTCGCCGCCAGGGTGCACGGATAGCCGAGGCTCAGGACCAGCTCGCGGACGTCCTCCGCCAGCCGGCGCGACGTCGACTGGTACTGGCAGTTCCCCGTGCCCGTCACGGAGCCGGCGGTGTCGAGCAGGCCGGCGAGCAGCGCGCGACGCTGCGCCTCCGAGGAGCGTAGATAGGTCGGCGGGATCTGCTTGTTGTCGAGCACGCCGAGCTCACGCAGGCGACCGGCGACCGAGCCCGGCGCACCAGAGTGCTCGGCGGAGCCCGCGGCCGGTACATCCACGCCTGACACTGCCGGCGCCGCTCCGCCACAGACGGCGCAGCTCCGGTCGGGCGGTGGCGTCAGCGAATCGGTGGGGCGGACCAGTGTCCCGTTGGGGTCCACGCCGTACCCGTCGGCTTCGATGTGCCAGACGACCTCGGGTTCGGCTGAGGCGATGCGCGGAGCGGCGCCGAGCCAGGCCCCGAACGTGTACGGAGCCACGGGCAGCGTGCGGTCCGGGAGCTGCAGAGGGGCCGGGTTCGCCATCGAGTGATTCGGACGGAGGTCCGCCGTGGCAATGTGCAGCGTCGCCGCGATCTGCCGCGTCGTCCTGATCTGTGCGGGACATCCGTTTCGGCGCGCACGCCGGTCCTGTGTCGACCATTGGTGGGAGCCGTCCGCGACGATGATCGAGCCGTCGGAGAACTCGACCTCGTAGCAGGACCGCCCCAGCATGATCTCGCTGGTGGCGACGACCGTCGTGGGCCGGCCATCCGCACCCAGGATCTTGTCGCCCACAGCGACGTCGCGCATCGTCGTCCAGCCGTCGGGCGTGGCCAGCGGGGTGTCGAGTGCGAGCGCCTTTCCAAGGCCGGGCCGGCCGGCAACGATGATCAACTGTCCAGGATGGAGGCCGTTGAGTAGGCGGTCGAGATCGGAGAAACCGGTCGGTACGCCCGTCATCATGCCGCTCGTGGCGCCGACCGCTTCGATCTCGTCCAAGGTCGGCTGGAGCATGTCGGCGAGGACCGCGAAGTCCTCGCTGACGCGGCGCTCCGTGACGTCGTACACCGCCTGCTGGGCCATGTCCACGATGTCGTCGACGTCGCGGCCGCCGTTGCCGCCCGTGCCGTAGCCGAGCTGGACGATCTTCGTGCCGGCCTCCACGAGCCGGCGCAGGACGGCGCGCTCGGAGACGATCCTGGCGTAGTACGACGCGTTGGCGGCCGTCGGCACGCTCTCGATCAGCGTGTGCAGGTACGGCACGCCGCCGATGCGCTGCAGGTCGCCGGCGTCGGCCAGCGCCGCCGCCACGGTGACGCCGTCGGCCGGCTCGCCGCGACCGTACAGATCCAGAATGGTGTCGAACACCGTGGCGTGCACGGGCCGGTAGAAATCGTGCGACTTGAGGATCTCGAGGACATCGGCGATCGCGTCCTTTGACAGCAGCATGCCGCCAAGCACGCTCTGTTCGGCTGCGATGTCCTGCGGTGGCGACTTCTCAAAACCGCCGCCCGCCGGCAGCGACTGAGGGCGGAATTCCGGCCGTGCGTCGTCGGTGATCGACACCCGGACCTCCTCCACTCGCCGCTCGCGACTTCTAGATCAAACAACCCGGGTACGACACTTTCGGCTGAACCCGGCAGGACCGCGGCTGGACCGGACGCGGAACGCGGCTGGCCGGGTGACACACCAGCGCGGTACACCATACGAAGCCGCACGTCAGGTGCCCAAGCGACGCGGTGGACGACGCTCGGGACAACCTGTGGACATCTCAGCGGCTCCTGTGTGCAGCCCTGTGCACAGCCTGTGAATAAGGCTGGGGACGCCACCGGAGGTGCCTTGCCGACCAGCGGACTTTTCCTCCCCATGGTGTGGAGGAATAAAAATTGCCGGGCGTGACCAAGCCGTCGCCTCAGGGCGTTGCGGTTCGGTCTCGCAAACGTCACGCTTTTCTGGTGGACCAACGGGAGTGGGACTACGGCGCCCGCCTGCCGCGAGACAGGCTCGCGCCGGAGACGTGGTCCACCCAAAATAGTCCGGAAAGCACCGAAATGCCGCAATGGGGCTCCGTTGCTGACACCGGCAGCCTCGAGCCCAGCCCGGAGGCCGTGGTCTGGGCACGGCGTGCGGACGCGTGGGCACAGCAACCTCCGGCGGAGCGGGCCGGGCAGTGGGAACAGCCGGAGAGCCGCTGGGCCGAGGTGGCACCCACCGGTCGCCAGACTTACCCGCCCGATGGCGTGGGCTGGCGCACTGAGACCGCCGAATGGCTCGCCGCGGAGCAGACCGCGCGCTGGCGGCAGACGACCGAGTGGCGCTCGGCGTCGGGTGACCACGGCTGGCGCTCGACCACCGAGGCCTGGCAGACCGGCGGCAACGCCGAGGGATTCCGGCCGCCGGTGGCCCCGCCGACCCGGCAGCAGCCGGCTATCTCGAGCACGGCCTGGCCGACGCCGCAGTCCGACGACCCGCCCGCCACCGGCCAGGAGTCGTCGCAGATCTACCCCGCGCCGCCGCAGTCCCAGGGGACATCGACGTCGTGGCAGCAGTTCGGGGAGGACGCCCCGCCGTGGCAGCAGGCCGAGGGGCGTCCGGCGTGGCAGCAGTTCGCTGCACCTCCGCCGCCATGGCAGCAGGCCGCGGCCAGCGGGCCGAGCTGGCAGCAACCGCTCGATCCCCCTTCCGCCGCCAGCGCGCCGCCGTGGCAGCCTCAAGGCAACCCACCGGCCGCGAGCGAGCCGACGTGGCAACAACCGCGAGAGCAGTGGCAACAATCACTGGACACGCCACCGGCCGCGATCGCGCCACCGGCGCCACGGACCCCCGAGGACTCGCCGACGTGGCAGCAGCTCATCGAGCCCACCCCCACCTGGCAACAGCCGGCCGACCCGACGCCTTCGTGGGAGCGCGCCGACACCAGGCCGGTGGACCGACCGGTGAGCGCCCCGAGCTGGCCGGCCCCGGCCTCCGGGTCCACGGCGTACACGAGCACGTGGTCCTCCGGCCGCGACGACGGCCGCCATCTCGTCCGCGAGGACGACCGCGCCCAACGGCGCCGCGAAGCCGCCAACGGCATGGCCGGGTTCGGCGACCGTGCGATCGGGCGCCGTCGAGCGCCCGACCCCGGCAGGGGGAGCGGTGGCATCGGCTGGGCCACCAGCCCGGACAACGACGACTGGGCCGGCCACGCCGACAGCGGCACTATGCCGACGTTCCCGCCGCCTGCGGCGGTCTCCGATCGGCCCAGCTGGCCCGACCCGGTCGAGGCCCCCAGCTGGCAGCGCGAGGAATCGCCCAGCTGGCAGCGGGAAGAGCGACGCCAGGAGCAGCCCAGCTGGCAGCGCGACGAGCCCATCAGGCACCGCGACGAGCCCAGCGGGCAGCGGGAAGCGGACACGCCCAGCTGGGGCCGCCGCGAGCTGTCCACGGACTGGCGGAACGAGTCGGACAGCTGGCGATCCGAGCCGGATTCCGGCAGCTGGAGCCGCGGAGAGGAGCCGCGCAGCAACGGCTGGCGCCGCGGTTCCGCGGACGACGGCGAGGACACCGACGCGCCGGGTTGGCGGGACGCGGGCCCGAGCGCCGAGGCGTGGCGCCGCGACTCGGCACCCGCGACCGACCCGTGGGCACCCAACGTCGCGGACACCGGCGTCATCCCGATGAGCTGGGAGCAACCGGCCACCGACACCGGCAGCTGGCGCTCGACGCCGGAGGCGCGAGAGTACGGGGCGCGCCGGCGCTACCCGGGCGGCGATGAGGAACGCGGCGAGGCCCCACTCGACCCCGAGGTGTGGCGCCGCGACCCCGGGCCGCGCCGGGACGGCCGGAACTGGGCCGCGGACGAGCCGCGGGCCGACTGGCGGGATCAGCTCCGCGAGGAGCAGCGCCGTGAACTGCCGCCGGCCAGCGAGGCGGTCACCGAGATCCGTCAGCGCATCGATCCCGACAAGTGGCAGCGTGGCCCGCGAGAGCCGGGTGCCTGGCAGCGCGAGGAACGCGAACAGGCCGCTCGGGGCTCGGCGAGCTATCGGGAGGGCAACACCAGCGACTGGCGGCGCGAGCTGGCGGCGCAGAGCGATCTCTCCGACGGCGAGCCACGCCGCTACGGGACGCAGGACTTCGTGCCGTTCCGGCCGTCCGGCTCGGCGTCCGTACCGACGTCGGCCGCTTCCGCGCCGGCGGGCCCGCCCCGGGCACGCGAGGAGCTCCTCGTCGGCAACCGCAACGGCTCCGCGCGGTGGCAGGACCCGCCCGACACGCAGTGGCCGCCCAGGGGCGCCGTCACAGGGTCGTACGAGCGTCGCGCGGTCGGTGCCCTGCCCGCCTCGTCGGGACGGTCGAACCTCCTGGAGCCGGACGACGAAGAGATCGAGGAGAACACCGGCGGCCCGTTGGCCGCGGTCGGCTACACCATCATCTGGTACGGCGTCCCGGTCGTCCTGTTCGTGCTCTACATGCTGGTGCTCAACGGCAGCCAGCAGGCGCATGCGCTGAGCACGCTGGCCAGCGCCGCACCGCAGTTCGGCCTCTCGCTGGTGCTGAGCATGGTGGTGGCGGTCGGCTTGCGCTGGGCCAGCGGCTCCTGGAAGGCAGCCAGCGTCGGCCTGGCTGCCGCCGTGATGGGCGGTGGACTCGCCACCGTGCTCACGTCCGCAATCACGGGCAACTCATTGAGCTGACGCGCCGCCGCTCGTCAGCGTCCACAGAGGTCGGTCGGTCGGGAACGACGAAAGGCGCGCCGGGGGCACCCGGCGCGCCTCGACGTGAGACCGAACTACTTGGCGCCCACCACGTTCACCGGGAACGTCGCGGTCACCTCGGGGTGCAGCTTGACCTGGACGTTGTAGGCGCCCGTGGTCTTGATGTGACCGGGCAGCTCGAGACGGCGCCGGTCGAGCAGCGGGCCGCCAGCGGCCTTGACCGCGTCGACGATCTCGGCCGGCGTGATCGAGCCGAACAGGCGGCCACCGCTGCCGGACCGCGCGGTCAGTGTGACCTTGAGGTCGGCCAGCTGGTCTTTGATCTCGTTCGCCTGGCCCAGGTCGCGGATCTCGCGGGCATCGCGGGCCCGCTTGATGACCGCGACCTGCTTCTCCGCGCCCTTTGTCCAGCGGATCGCGAAACCCTGCGGCAGTAGGTAGTTGCGGCCGTAACCGTCCTTGACCTCAATGACGTCGCCGGGGGTGCCGAGGCCCGACACCTCCTGGGTGAGGATGATCTTCATGTCGATGCCTCCCCTCAGCGCGCCGTGGCCGTGTACGGCAGGAGCGCCATCTCGCGGGCGTTCTTGACCGCGCGGGCGATCTGCCGCTGCTGCTGGGAGGTCACGCCGGTGACCCGCCGAGCGCGGATCTTGCCGCGATCGGAGATGAACTTCCGCAGCAACGCGGTGTCCTTGTAGTCGATGTAGGTGATCCCGTCCTTGTCGAGCGGGTTCACCTTCTTCTTCGGCTTGCGAAGTGCCGCAGCCTTAGCCATTGCTCAAACTCCTGAAAGTCCTAGAAAGGTGGCTCGTCGTCGAAGTTGCTGTTGCCGCCGGAGCGGGAGCCGGAGGCCGGGGTCGAAGCGGGAGCAGCCGTAGCCCACGGGTCGTCGAAGTTGCCTCCGCCGCCCTGTGAGCGGCCACCGCCACCGCCGGAAGCGCCGAATCCGCCACCGCTGCCGCCACCCGAGCGCGCCATCTTCTGCACCTTCGCGGTGGCGTAGCGAAGCGACGGGCCGATCTCGTCGACCTCGAGCTCGATGACGGTGCGCTTCTCCCCCTCGCGAGTCTCGTACGACCGCTGGCGCAGCCGGCCGGTCACGATGACGCGCGCGCCACGCTGCAGAGACTCGGCAACGTGCTCCGCCGCGTCCCGCCAGATGTTGCACGCCATGAAGAGCGGCTCGCCGTCCTTCCACTCCCCGGAGGCCCGGTCCATGAATCGGGGCGTCGAGGCGACCCGGAACTTGGCGACCGCGGCGCCTGACGGGGTGAAGCGCAGCTCGGGGTCATCGGTCAGATTGCCGATGATCGTGATGGTGGTGTCTCCTGCCATGACCTTCTCCTCGCGGCCTCAAGTGTTTCTGCAGAGAGGCTCCCAGAGCCCCCTGACAAAAAACCTCAGCGCGTCTCCGGCCGGATGACCTTGGTACGCAGGATGGACTCGTTGAGCCGCAGCTGGCGGTCCAGCTCGGCCACGGCCTCCGGCGTCGCCTGCAGGTCGATCACGGCGTAGATGCCTTCGGCCTTCTTGTTGATCTCGAACGCGAGCCGGCGGCGGCCCCACACGTCGAGCTTCTCCACTGAGCCACCCGCGGTCCGGATCACGTTCAGATACGTGTCGAGCGACGGGGCGACGGTGCGCTCCTCGAGACTGGGGTCGAGGATCACCATGAGTTCGTAATGACGCAAGACGTTCTCACCTCCTGTGGGCTGAACGGCCACGGTCTCTCCGTGGCAGGAGGTCTTGTGTCTGCCGCCGCGCGCTGTCGCGGGAAGAGCCCAACGACAAAGCCGCGGGAGCGAGTCCCACGGCGGGTACACGGCGAACCGAGCAAGCATACCCGCGAGCTGTTCCGGATACCGAACGGGCCCCGTCGCGTCGAGGGCCCCGTGCGGTTTGCACCATCTCCCAGCTCGGGCCGGACGCGCCGGCTTGTCGGTAAGCGTGATCAATGCTGCCAACGAGACGCAGAGTGGCACGGTGACGCGGCGGGAGACCGTCGTACCCGCGTCGTAGGCTCGTTCCATGCGCATCGGAGCTCATGTCGACCCTGCCGGACCCCTCCAGGCGGCCGCCGCCCGCGGCGCCGACGCCGTCCAGTTCTTCCTGACGGATCCCCAGGGCTACAAGACGCCGCCGCCGCGCGACGACGTGGCGGCGCTCAAGGCGTCCGAGGTGGACGTCTACATCCACGCGCCGTACATCGTGAACGTGGCAACCCTCAACAACCGGATCCGGATCCCGAGCCGCAAGCTGATGATGGCGCACGCCAAGGCCGCCGCCGAGCTGGGCGCGAAAGGCCTGATCGTGCACGGCGGCCACGTCGGCGCGGGAGCCGACCTCGCGGTCGGCTTCGACAACTGGCGCAAGGCCTTCGAGTACGCGGAGAAGGATGGTGGCCTGCCGCTCCCCGTGCTCATCGAGAACACCGCCGGCGGCGACAACGCGCTGGCCCGCCGCTTCGACAACCTGGCCCGGTTGTGGGACGCGGTCGGCGACTTCGGGGCGGGCTTCTGCCTGGACACGTGCCACGCGCACGCCGGCGGTGAGGAGCTGCTCGGCGTGGTCGACCGGGTCAAGGCGATCACCGGCCGCATCGACCTGGTCCACGCGAACGATTCCAAGGATCCCTTCGATTCGGGCCGCGACCGGCACGACAACCTCGGCAGTGGCAAGATCGACCCAGAGTTGGTGGTGGCTGTCGTCCGGGCCGCCGGCGCCCCGGTGATCGTGGAAACCCCGGGCGGCGTCGAGGGCCAGTCGGCCGACATCGCCCTCTTGCGTAAGAGAGCAGGCAGCTGACACAGCGGTACGGGGAGAGGCATGACCGAGCGCACCGAGCGCAGCGAGGGCCACGAGGGCATGCCAAAGGAGAGCACGGCATGACCACCGAGCACCCCAGCCTCGGGGCCGATTCACCACCTGCCGTTGGGGACGCCGCCGGGCCGCCGGCGCGGATCCGGCCGCCCGTGCCCGGGCCGGCCCCCGGCGCGGCAGCTAGGGCGATCCCGGCAAAGGCCCCAGC
>JBKOWB010000011.1:0-5359 GCA_046724195.1 Actinomycetota bacterium | reverse complement strand
CCTGCTGTTTATCTGCGCCTGACGTATTCAGGATTGGGTGCTCGCCGTCGGAGCGGCGCCGCCGGTAGCCACGACGCCGACGGTCAGGCTCTGGATAGTGACCTTTTCCTTCGGCTTTACCTTGCTTCCGGAGCCATTGTCCACGGTCGGGATCTTGCTGATCTTGGTGACCGTGTCCATGCCGCTGGTCACCTTGCCCACGATCGGGTACTGCGGGTTCGCCGGACTGAAGTCGGAGAAGAAGATGAGGAACTGGCTGCCGTTGGTGCCCGGCGGGTTGCCGATCAGCGCGACGGTTCCCTTGGGATACAGCGGAGCCTTGGCCTTCGAGGCCGGGCTGGCCGACGGATTCGGCGGGGTCGGAACATTCTCGCTGTAGAGGCTGTACGTGGGCCCGCCGAGCCCGGTGCCGGCCGGGTCGCCGCAGCGCACCGCGCCCTCGGTCGTGATCTCGGTGCAGTCGGTGTTGTCGTAGAACTTCTTCCCGGCCAGGTAGGTCAGGTTCTCCCCGCTGCACGGCGCGCTGGTCAGGTCCAGGCTGGCCACGATCGGCGCGCCCTGGTTCGTGGTGATCGTCATCGGCCGCGTACCGGACGTGGGGATGTTCTTGGTCGGCGGCGTGCCGACCTCCTTGAGCTCGGTGTTCGTCTGCGCGCTCTGCGGCGTCCACGTGCAGATGTCGGCGGCGTCGGGGCTGCTGGCCGGCTCCTTGTTGTCGAAAGCGCCGCCCAGCCAGGCCGCGCCCGTGACGATCAGTGCCACCGCCAGCAAAGCGCCCGCACCGGCCATGATCTGACGGCGGCGGCGCACCCGCCCGGCCCGGCGCGCCATCTGCCGATCGAGCTTCGCCCGCGCCAGCTTGCGCTGACGGTCCTTGCTGGAAGCCACCGAGCGCTCCCCTTCCTCATCCTGTCAACGCGGTGCGCCACGCCACACGCCCGCAAGAGTGTACGGGTACCCCCTGGGAATGTGTTGTGCGAGGTTCCGTCACGGTGCGTACCGCGCGGGCGGCCGTCGGCGGCACCGGTAGGCTCGAAGGAACAGGACCGCTCGAGAGGGGTGCGGAGTGCTCGTCACCGGCTTTCCGGCCGAGGCCTTCGGCACCAACTGCTATGTCGTGGCGGCCGGCCCGGGGGAGCAGTGCCTGGTGGTCGACCCGGGCATCGGCGTGCTGGATCAACTGGACGAGGTACTGGCCGAGCACCGGCTGTACCCGGCCGCGGTCCTGCTCACCCACGGCCACCTCGACCATACGTTCTCCGTCGCGCCGGTGTGCGGCGCGCGCGGTATCACGGCCTACGTACACCCGGCCGACCGGGAGATGCTGGCCGACCCGGCCAAAGGCCTGAGCATGGACCTGTCCGCGCTGTTCGGCGGCCGCCTGCCGTACACGGAGCCGGACGACGTCGCGGAGCTCACCGACGGTGCCACACTGAGCCTGGCCGGCCTAGAGATCGCGGTCGACCATGCTCCCGGCCATACCGGCGGGTCGGTGCTGTTCCGGCTGCCGGGCGCGGGCACGTCGTGGGATGCGGAGCAGATCTGCCTCTCCGGTGACGTGCTCTTCGCCGGCTCCATCGGGCGCACCGACCTGCCGGGCGGCAGCACCGAGACGATGCTGGCCAGCCTGCGGGACAAGATCCTGCCGCTGGCCGACGACACGGTCGTCCTGCCCGGCCATGGACCCGCCACGACCATCGGCCGGGAACGCGCTTCGAACCCGTACCTGCGGGAGCTGGTCAGCGCACGTTCCCGTGGCCGGTAGAACTTTGCAACGGAGACACAGTGCCTATTTCCGGCTTCCCTGAGTGGCTGCCGCCCCAGCGCATGATCGAGCAGTATGTGCTCGACAAGATCCGATCCACGTTCGAGCTGTACGGCTTCGCGCCGCTGGAGACCCGCGCGGTCGAGCCGCTCGACCAGTTGTTGAGCAAGGGGGAGACCTCCAAGGAGATCTACCTGCTGCGCCGCCTCCTTCAGGACGCGGACGCCCTGGGCGAGGAAACCCTCGGCCTGCACTTCGATCTGACCGTACCGTTTGCCCGCTTCGTGCTTGAGAACGCCGGCAAGCTGCACTTCCCGTTCCGCCGCTACCAGATCCAGAAGGTGTGGCGCGGCGAGCGCCCGCAGGAGGGCCGCTACCGGGAGTTCCTGCAGGCGGACATCGACGTCGTCGACCGCGACACGTTGCCGTTCCACTACGACACGGAGATGACGCTGGTCATCGCCGACGTATTCCGTGGCCTGCCACTGAGCTCGCCGGACCGAGGCATGCCGGTGCGCATCCAGGTGAACAACCGCAAGGTGTCCGAGGGCTTCTACCGCGGGCTCGGGCTGGAGGATACCGACCAGGTGCTCCGGACGGTCGACAAGCTCGACAAGATCGGCCCGGAGAAGGTGGCGGCGCTGCTGGTCGAGACGGCCGGCGCGAACGACGCGCAGGCAGCCGCGTGTCTCGAGCTCGCGTCGATCTCCGCCCCGGACGCGTCGTTCGTGGACGCGGTCCGTGCGCTCGGCGTCCGCGACACGCTGCTCGACGAGGGACTCCAGGAGTTGGTCGAGGTCGTCGAGTCGGCGGCCGAGCACGCGCCAGGACTGGTCGTCGCGGACCTGAGCATCGCCCGCGGCCTCGACTACTACACGGGTACGGTCTACGAGACCCAGCTACGGGGGTACGAGCGTTACGGCTCCATCTGCTCCGGCGGCCGCTACGACAACCTGGCCTCGTCGGGTGCCGACCGATACCCCGGCGTCGGCATCTCGATCGGCGTCACCCGGCTGCTCGGCCTGCTGTTCGGCCGCGACGCGCTGGGCGTGTCGCGGCCGGTGCCGACGTGCGTGCTGATCGCGTTGCCGGCCGAGGAGCAGCGCCGGGACTGCGACCGGATCGCGAACGTGCTGCGCGGCCGCGGCATCGCCACCGAGGTCTCACCGACGGCGGCGAAGTTCGGCAAGCAGATCCGTTTCGCGGAACGCCGCGGCATCCCGTACGTCTGGTTCCCCGGCGATCCCGACTCGGTCAAGGACATCCGCTCCGGCGAGCAGGTCGAAGCGGACGCCGCGACCTGGGAGCCGCCCGTGGCCGACCGGCTCCCGATGATCACTGCGGGCTAGCCAGTCGCTGAGGTACTCTTTCCTACGGTGCCGTAGGTTACGCTACCGTAGGGAGTGATCGCCGTGCCGCTGGACCAGACCGCCCTGCTCATCGAGTTGGAGCCCGTGGTGGCCGCCAACCTCGACCGGCATCTGTCGCTCGCCAAGGAGTGGTTCCCGCACGAGTACGTGCCGTGGAGCGACGGCCGGACGTTCGACGGCGTCCTGGGCGGCGAGCCGTGGCACGAGGGCGACTCCGAGCTGCCGGACGTCGCCCGCACGGCGCTGGTCATCAACCTGCTGACCGAGGACAACCTGCCGTCGTACCACCACGAGATCGCGACGCTGTTCGGCCGTGACGGTGCATGGGGGACCTGGGTGCACCGGTGGACCGCGGAGGAAGGCCGGCACGGGATCGCGATCCGCGACTACCTGACCGTCAGCCGGGCCGTCGACCCGGTCGCGCTGGAGCGCGCCCGGATGGCGCACATGCAGGCCGGCTACGCCAACGCCCACGACGACGAGGTGCTGCACTCCATCGCGTACGTCGCGTTCCAGGAGCTGGCGACGCGGATCTCGCACCGCAACACCGGCAAGGCCACCGGCGACCCCATCGCGGAGCAGTTGTTGGCCCGCGTCGCCGCGGACGAGAACCTCCACATGGTCTTCTACCGCAACCTGCTCGGCGCGGCGTTCGACCTCGAGCCCAACTCGGCGATGCGCGCGGTCGCCGACGTGGTCGCGGGCTTCCAGATGCCGGGAGCGAACATCGAGGGCTTCGGGCGCAAGGCCCTGTCCATCGCGCTCGCGGGCATCTACGACCTGCGGCAACACCGCGACGAGGTGCTGCAGCCGGTGCTGCGGCAGTGGAACGTCTGGGACCGCACCGGCCTCGACGCCGAGGGCGAGAAGGCCCGCCAGCAGCTCGCCACGCAGATGCATGAGATGGAGATGCAGGCGGCGCGGTTCGAGGAGAAGCGCGAGGCCCGGCGCCAGCGCCAGGCCGCGCGCTGAGCGTCATTCGATGCGTACGCGCCGAGTGATCTGACCGTTGTTCTCCCAGTACGTGCGCCGGCTGCTCAGGTAGGGGTCGCTCGGTGGCGGCTGCATGTCGCCCTCGGTGTCGAACGCGCGGCATCGGATCGCGTACTCGCCGGGCGCGGGCCTACCCCAGTCGAAGGTCCAGAACCGCCACGCGAAGCCGGCGCGCTCCCGCGCCCGGTCGAGCGTGGCGGCCTGCCAGCGGCCGTTGTTCACCTGGACCTCGACGCGCGCGATCGGCGCTCCCCACGCGACGCCCAGGATGGTGTGGTGGTGGCCCCGGCGGGTGACCTTGGCGGGTGCCGACTTCAGCCGCGCGTGGGACACCGTGTGGAACGTCCACACCGTCTGGCCGCCCGCCTGCTGCTCCCGGATGGTGACGTAGTCGCGTGCCATGAACCGGCCCGCGTAGCGCTGGTCGTGGAGCTCGATGCGGGTCAACCACTTGACGTTCGCCACGCCGTACCAGCCGGGGGCGATGAGCCGCACCGGATAGCCATGTTCGCGCGGCAAGGGCGCGCCGTTCATCTCGAAGCAGAGCAGATTCTCCGGGGCCATCGCCTCGGCCAGCGACATGCTGCGCGCGAACTGCTCGGTGATGGTGAGGTCCAGGCCGCCGGTCGCGTCGGGCTGGACGGAGCCGGTGTCGCCGGCACCGGTGATCCCGGAGTTGTCCCGGATGGTCACGGTGCCCCGGTCGGCGCCCCAGAACACCACCTCTGTGCCGCCCTCGGTCGGGCGGGCCTGGTGCAGCAGCAGGTGCAGCGGCGTGCCGCTCCAGCGGGCGTTGCCGACGCCGCCGATGAAGAAGGGCAGGCCGGTGTTGCCGGAACATTCCAGGGTGAACTCGACCGACCGGCGGGGCCGCGCGCGCAGCGTGGCGAGCGACAGTGTGCGGGGACGAGCGACGAGTCCGCCGATATCGAGCCGCCAATCGGCCCCGTTCAGCTGTGGTTCGTTGTAGTGCTTGACCGTGAAGAACTCGTCATTCGGCGTCAGCCGGGAGTCGAGCGACTCCCAGACGAGCGGATGGCCGACGATGTTGGCCGCAGGCGGGGGGATCGGTGCGGGCTGGTCCAGCCAGGGCAGGACAATCGCGTCCGATGCTCCCGGGAACGCCTGCGCCGGGCCGGCGAACGCCACCGTGGTGAGTCCCGCCGCGCCGGCCGTGACGCCGGTCTTAAGGACGGCTCTGCGCGTGATCTCTCGTTGCTCCGACATGGGT
>JBKOWB010000330.1:0-4676 GCA_046724195.1 Actinomycetota bacterium | reverse complement strand
GGGTGTGCCGCCGGGTGGCCGTCCGGGTCAGGGTGTGCCGCCGGGTGGCCGTCCGGGTCAGGGTGTGCCGCCCGGCGCCCGTCCGGGTCAGGGCATGCCGCCCGCCGCGCGTCCCAGCCAGAGCGGCCAGCCCGCCGGCCGCCCCGGTGGGGGAGGCGGTGGCCTACAGCCGGGCCGTCCAACGCGGGGCGGCGTCTACGGCGCGCCGCCGGCACCGGACCGCAACGGTGCGGCCGGGCAGTCGCAGCGCCCGTCCGGCTTCTTCGGCGCAGGCGGCGCGGACGCGGACCGCGACGACGACCAGAACAACTACGCGGACGTCAACGGCTCTGCCCGCGGACGCGGCCGCGACTACGACAACCCGGGCTACGGGCGCACCCCTTACGGCCGCTGACCGCCGGGGTCGGTCCTTTCGGGACCGCCGGGGTCGGCCCTTTCGGGACCGCCGAGGTCCGCCCTTTCGGGACCGCCGGGGTCGGCCCTTTCGGGACCGCCGGGGTCGGCCCTTTCGGGACCGCCGGGGTCCGCCCTTTCGGGACCGCCGGGGTCGGCCCTTTTCGGGGGCGACCCCGCCTGCGGTTTCGGGCATCATCGAGCGGTTCCGGCGGGCGGTGTCGATCCGCACCAGCTCGCCTCGCCCACCGTAGGGCCGCATTCCCACGATGAACGCATCGACGCCGGTCGCCGGGGACCCCAACGACGCCGACGTCGCTTGCGTCCGGCGCGGGACCAGCCGGACACCAGCACCGGCGTCGGCGGGTCGGTGGCCCGCCGGTCCCGGGCCGGCCGGCGGGCCAGGCATGTGCGGCCGTCAGACGCGGCGTAGCACCGCGACCACCCGGCCCATGATCGTGGCGTCGTCGCCCGGGATCGGGTCGAAGGCCGGGTTGGCCGGCATCAGCCACACGTGGCCGTCGCGTTGGCGGTAGCTCTTGACCGTCGCCTCGCCGTCGATCATCGCCGCCACGATCTCGCCCGCGTTCGCCGTCGGCTGCTGGCGGACGACCACCCAGTCGCCGTTGCAGATCGCCGCGTCGATCATCGAGTCGCCCTTGACCTCGAGCATGAAGACGTCGCCCTCGCCGACCAGCTCTCGTGGCAGCGGGAAGAAGTCCTCCACGGCCTGCTCGGCGAGGATCGGGCCGCCGGCCGCGATCCGGCCGACCAGCGGCACGTATGCGGGCGTCGGGCGCGCCGACCGCAGCGCCTCGTCGTCGACCATGTCGCTGGGCGTGCGGACATCGACGGCGCGCGGACGGTTCGGATCGCGCCGGATGAAGCCCTTCGTCTCCAGCGCCTTGAGTTGATACGCGACGCTCGACGGCGACACCAGGCCGACCGCCTCGCCAATTTCGCGCACGCTGGGCGGATAGCCGTACCGCTCCACCCAGTCGCGGATGAATTCGAGAATGCGACGCTGGCGCGCGGTCAGGTCGGCGCTCACCAGGTCGGGAAAATGACTCACCGGCGTGACGGCACGCAATTGCGGCTCGCCGCCGCGGGCCCGGCTCGGCGTACGGCGCCGCATGGCCGCCGAGGTGTTGGTCGCCTCGGGCTTGCTCTTCTGCTGGTGTTGCCGGCTCGTCCGGTCGTCGGTCGACACGCTCGCCCTCCCTGTCGGCCAGTGCCGCTTCATCGGCACGTGGTGCGTCGCGGAGCCGGACGGACGCCGTGGGGATGGGCGTTTGTTCCGGCTGACCCCTCTTGAAGCAAAACCGTATCGGCGCGGTACGACATATTCAAACATCTGTACGACTTTCCTTCGGCGTGTCGCGCGGAAGCGCTCGACTTCCGTACGCGTGTTCTGATACACCGTCGTACGGGCGTTCGATGGAACGCGCATGCTGGGGGAGGGAAATGCCATGGTGACGAACGACGTGCGGCGGCCGCCATTGCGCCTGACCCGCAGGGGGCGGGCCGTGGTGCTCGGCTTCTTCATCCTGATGGCATCGCTGGCCAGCGCCGTGCTGCTCGCCACGGCGTCACGTGCCTCGGACCCCGAAACCGGGCCGCCACCCACCGTGGTGGTGCAGCCGCACGACACGCTCTGGTCGATAGCGACGCGCACGTCACCGCGCCGCGACCCGTACGCGGCGGTGGCCGAGATCCAGCGGCTCAACGGCCTGGACGGCTACGTCGTGCAGCCCGGCGACACGCTGATCCTGCCCCGCCAGCGCTGACTAGCGCGACTGTCCACGACGGCGAGCCGCCGGTATCGCTGGTTTGAGTTGGACTGTGGACCCCTCGGCCAGGTAGTGGCGCTCGGCTGATTGCCACTCGTCGTGCATGTCGGCCGCTGGGTTAGCGGTGCCGGCGATACTGCAGCCCGACGATCCCGTTGCTGGACGCGGTGCTGGAGACCAGGTCGAGCCGGTACGACTTGGGAACGCCGTCGAACAGCCGGGGTACCCTCGCCCGCAACGTAGGGGAACAAGCTCAGCTGGAGCTCGTCGATCAGGTCGAGCCGCATGAGCGATAGCCAGAGGCTGACGCCGCCCCAGACCACGATGTGGCCGTCGCCGCCTTGCCTGAGCTTGTCGATCTCTTCTGTCGTGTCACCAGCGGCGATGGTGGTGTTTAGCCCACTCGGCCGTCCTCAGGGTCCGGGAGAAGACGACCTTGCGCGCGGCGGTCAGGATGCCGACTGCGGCAATTCACCGGTTACAAGGCGCGAGCCGCCGAGCGCAGCGAGGCCCGCCAGCTCAGCGCGAGCCGCCGAGCGCAGCGAGGCCAGCCAACTCAGCCGAGCGACGACCTCCCCGGTTGTTGGCTGTCACCCGGCCGCGGCGTGGTCTTGTTGGGTCTGCTGCCAGGCGTGGGTTTCGGTGTAAGGGGTGCCGGATGCCGGCAGCCGTGCCGGATGCCGACGTCGGGAGCGCCGGTGACCCCCTGTCGGGGATCAGGTGTCAAAGGGGCGCGGCCGGTGCGGCTTCACCCCCGACCGGCGACTTACGTTCCGCTACCGCGGCGGCGGGGCGCCTGGACTGCGCGGAAAATCGGTGGCGCGGGGGGACACCACCGATCTTCCCCCCTAGCACGGCCGGGTGGGTCCGGCGGTGACGGCGGGTGACAGGCCCCCGCACCCGGCGCCTATCCGTGGCGGTGTGCCCGGGTGCCGGTGCGGGATCGCCTGTTTGGCCCGAACCTGACCGTGACGATCTTTGGCCATTGCGGCCGGGGGAACGCGGTGAACGCCAACACGTCCGCCTTGGCGGCGTCCATGAGCGTGCCGATTTTCGGGAAGCGGCCGGCGAGCTGGTCGCGCACCTCGTTCCAGGTCGCGCCGACAGTGGCGGTGTCGGGTTGGGCGAAGATCGTGCGGAACACGGCGGCGACCATGTCGGTGTGCGTCTTGGGCACGTGCGCCAAGACCTCGGATTTGGAGATGCCCGAGTCGATGCCCAATGCGGCCATCAGGTCATCGACAGCGCGGGTGGACACCCCGCGACGTAGGCCTTCATGACCACCGCGCACAGCGCCTGGTCGACGCGGCGGCGCGGTTCGAGGATCAGCGGGACGAACGACCCCTTACGCAGCTTGGGGATCCGCAGGTCGATATCACCGGCCTGGGTCGCCAGGATCCGCGGCCGCGAGCCGTTTCGCTCGTTGACTCGCGAGTCGGTGCGTTCGTAGCGGGCGGCGCCGATCACGTCGCTCGCCTCGGTCTCGATGAGCTCCTGCAGCACCATCCGGACCGACTCGCGGATCAGATCCACCGCGTCGCCGGTGCGCAGTACCTCCAACAGTGCGGATACGGCAGACTCAGACAAGGCCATCGGCGGGACTCACCGGGCGCCGCCTCATGCTGGGACCGCCGCGTGCGGACGCCGCCTCATGCCGGGGTAGCCCGATCCCCGGGTCGCTCCATGCGACCCACCGGCCGCCTGGACGGCGGACACATGCAGCAACCGGTAACCGCCGCCGCACCGGTCGTGTTGAGTCTGAAATTACGGCGTGCCGACACTCCGTTGAGCTTGCGTCCGAGTCCGCGGCGGCATAACGTCAACCCCAACATCTAGTAGTTACAATGGTGTAAGTCATCCATAGGTTGGGGTCAGAGCCCCGGGTCAGAGTTCTCAGGAACGTGCTCGGAGACCTCTGTGGTGATCCACATCTTGGCGATAGGAGGACTGCCGTGCGGTGCCCGTACTGCCGGCACGCCGACTCGCGCGTGGTCGACTCGCGCGAGGCCGACGACGGCCAACTGATCCGTCGTCGTCGTTCGTGTCCGGAGTGCGGCAAGCGGTTCACCACCGTCGAGGAGGCGGTGCTCGCCGTCGTCAAGCGCAGCGGCGTCACCGAGCCGTTCAGCCGTACGAAGATCATGAGCGGCGTCCGCAAGGCCTGCCAGGGCCGCCCTGTCGACGAGGACTCGATCGCGCTGCTTGCGCAGAGGGTCGAGGAGACTGTCCGGGCCAAGGGTGCGGCCGAGATTCCCAGCCATGAGGTCGGCCTGGCCATCCTCGGGCCGCTGCGCGAGCTCGACCAAGTCGCCTACCTGCGATTCGCGAGCGTCTACAAGTCGTTCGACTCGCTGGACGAGTTTGAGAAGGAGATCGCCGCGCTCCGCGAGCCCGCGGTGGCGCGGGAGGCCACGGTGCGACACGCCGTCGCGACCCGGCCGGGCGGCCGCGGGCCCAAGATCAATACGACCGGGAACTAGTGCACGCACCGAC
>JBKOWB010000043.1:0-3198 GCA_046724195.1 Actinomycetota bacterium | reverse complement strand
TTCCCGTTGACCTTCGTGTCCAGCGTGTTCGTGGCGTCGGCCAGTTTGCCCGGTTGGCTCCAGCCGGTGGCCGAGTGGAACCCCATCAGCGCGGTAGCTCTGACCATGCGGGACAGCTGGGGAAACGCCGGGTCCGCCGTGGCCCGCGGCGACGGCTTCCCGGCCAGCCACCCGCTGATGCTGTCGCTGCTGTGGATCTTGGGGATCATCGCGGTGTTCATGCCGCTGGCGATCTCCCGCTACCGCAGGGCCGCCAGCCGCTGACGCCACTCAAGCGGCCGGCGTGAGGTACGTGCCGAACCAGTTGGCCGCCTGCTCGGCGACCTGCTCCAGCGTCCCGGGTTCTTCGAACAGGTGTGTGGCTCCGGGGATGATCCGCAGTTCGACTGGTGCCCGGATCACGTTGTGGGCCCGCTCGTTGAGGTCGAGGACCGCCGCGTCGCGTGCGCCGACGATGAGCAGCGTCGGCGCATTGACCTCGGCCAGTGCCGGGCCGGCCAGGTCGGGGCGTCCGCCGCGGGACACCACGGCCCGTACCGTTTCGGGTCGTTTCGCGGCGGCCACCAGCGCGGCGGCCGCGCCCGTGCTCGCCCCGAACAGGCCGACGGGCAGCGCAGCGGTCTCGGGCCGGGCACCGAGCCAGTCGATGATGCCGACCAGGCGGTCGGCCAGCAGGCCGATGTCGAAACGCAACTGCCCGGTGCGCGCGTCGATCCGCTCCTCGTCGGCGGTGAGCAGATCCACCAGCAGCGTGGCCATCCCGCGTCGGTTCAGCGCGCCGGCGACAGCACGGTTGCGTGGGCTGTGCCGGGAACTGCCGCTGCCGTGCGCGAACAGCACCACTCCGCCCGCGTTGTCCGCCAGGCTCAGGTCGCCGTCGAGCACGACGCCCGCGGCCGGGACCTGGTGGGTCGTCGTCCGGGTGCTCATGCCGCATCCCCCCTCGGCGCAGGTTGTCGCAGCGTAGGCGTACCCCGATGCCGTAGGACCCATGCCAGATGACATTGCGTCTTCCGCTCGGCTCCGCGGAGTGGGACGCTGAATGACACGCTTGATCCCCGCGACGTCAATGGGGGAAGCATGGTCGGTTATCGATCCGCCTTCGAGCCCGAGCGAGCCCCGTGCGGCAAGATCGTGGGCGGCGACTGCTACCGCGACCACGACGGCGAGGGCCTCGTCGTCTATGACCTCTTCTACACCTGCGGCTGCCGCCGGACCCGGCACGAGTACCACGACGGCACCGTTACCACGCAGGCGATCCGTCATGGGCGCCGGCACAAGCTGCTCTCCGACGAGCACTCCGAACACCCGGTCTGACCCGGGAGGGCTATGAGCGCGTCCCATGACGTCGTGATCGTGGGTGCTGGCGGTGCGGGACTCCGCGCCGCCATCGCCGTCACGGAAACCGACCCACACCTGAGCGTGGCGGTGGTGTCCAAGGTCTATCCCATGCGCAGCCACACCGTCTCCGCCGAGGGCGGCGCCGCCGGCGCGATCAGAGCCGATGACAGCCTCGACGAGCACGCGTACGACACGATCTCCGGCGGCGACTGGCTCTGCGACCAGGACGCCGTCGAGGCGTTTGTCGCCGAGGCGCCGCGCGAGCTGCTGAGGCTGGAGCACTGGGGCTGCCCTTGGAGCCGTGAACCGGACGGGCACGTCGCGGTGCGCGCGTTCGGCGGCATGAAGAAGAAGCGCACCTGGTTCGCCGCCGACAAGACCGGCTTCCACCTGCTGCACACGCTGTTCCAGACGTCGCTGAAATACCCGAATATCACCCGCTACGACGAGTGGTACGCCACCCGGCTGCTGGTCGACGACGGCCGGGTCTGCGGCGTCGTGGCGATCGAGCTGATGTCCGGCGTGATCGAGACGATCACCGGACGGTCGGTGGTGATCGCGACCGGCGGGGGCGGGCGGGTGTTCCCGTTCACCACCAACGCGGCCATCAAGACGGGCGACGGGATGGCACTGGCCTACCGCGCCGGAGCGCCGCTCAAGGACATGGAGTTCGTCCAATACCACCCGACCGGGCTGCCGTTCACCGGCATCCTCATCACCGAGGCCGCCCGATCCGAGGGCGGCTGGCTGCTCAACAAGGACGGCTACCGGTACCTGCAGGACTACGACCTCGGCAAGCCCGAGCCCGGCCCGGTGCTGCGCAGCATGGAGCTGGGCCCCCGCGATCGGCTGTCCCAGGCGTTCGTGCACGAGGCGGAGAAGGGCCGCACGATCGACTCGCCGTACGGGCCGGTGGTCCACCTCGACCTGCGCCACCTGGGCGAGAAGATCATCGACGCGAAGCTCCCGATGGTGCGCGAGCTGTGCCGCGACTACGAGCGCATCGACCCGGTCCACGAGTTGGTCCCGGTGCGTCCCGTCGTGCACTACATGATGGGCGGCATCCACACCGACGCCGACGGCGCCACCGGCCTTCCCGGCCTCTACGCCGCCGGCGAGACGGCATGCGTCAGCATCAACGGCGCCAACCGGCTGGGCTCCAACTCGCTGCCGGAATGCCTCGTGTTCGGGGCGCGCGCCGGGCACGCCGCCGCGCTGCACGCAGCCGAGGCTGCGCCGCCGAGCCGGGCCGTCGAAGCACAGGGCGACGACGAGCGGCGCCGGCTCGACGACGACCTGCTGCGCCGCGGCGGCGGCCCCGACCGCATCTCCACGATCCGACGGCAGATGCAGGCGATTCTGGAGGACGCCGCCGGGATCTACCGGGACGGCGACAGCCTCACCAAGGCCACCGACAAGCTGCGCGAGCTCAAAGAACGCGCGGCGACCGCCGCTATCGACGACACCAGCCACCGGTTCAACACCGAGCGGATCGCCGGCCTCGAGCTCACCGGCATGCTGGAGCTGGCCGAGTGCATCATCCACAGCGCCCTGCGCCGCGAGGAGTCGCGCGGCGCACACCAGCGCACCGATTTCCCCGAACGCGACGACAAACGGTTCCTCGCCCACTCACTGGTGCACCGCGAGCCCGATGGCTCCCCGCGCGTATCGCACCTGCCGGTCACCATCACGCGCTGGCCGCCGGGCAAGCGAGTCTATGGGAGGTGACGTGTCAGAGCTCATCACGCTGCGGGTCGCCCGGTACCGGCCCGACGAGGAGGACCCCGGGTACGAGCTTGCCGACTACGACGTACCGCTGCGCCGGGATTGGGCGGTCCTCGACGGCCTCAACTACAT
>JBKOWB010000007.1:0-3762 GCA_046724195.1 Actinomycetota bacterium | reverse complement strand
GACCTGTCCATCTGGCTGTACGACGACCACGCCCATGTCACCGCTTGGCACGAGGCCCTGCGGGAACGGCTGACCGACGAGCAGCGACTCACGATCCTGCGGATCAAGGACGTGTGGCACCGCCGCCCGGAGTATCCGGACGAGGTGAGTGGCTTCGAGATCTACACGGCCGTACTCGAGCACGGCGTCCGCACGCCCGACGAATTCGGTGTGTGGCTGGCGGCGCCTCCCGGCACCACCGCAGCGAACGGGTGCCCCCGGGGCGACAAGCCGGGGGCACCCGTTGCGGGTGACGCTTAGGGATCAGCTGCAGCCGGATGTCGAGCCGCAGCCCTCGCAGACGTAGCAGCTGCCCGCCGGGCGCATCTTCGTGCCGCAGGTGAAGCACAGCGGGGCGTCGGCGGACGTGCCGAGCACGACCTCGAGCAGTTCGGTCGAGGAGCCGACGTTCGCCGGCGGTTCGGGCGCCTTCAGCGCCTCCGCCTGCGGTGCGGTCGCGGCCCCGGCCGGCGCGGACACGGGGGCGGAAGCCGCCATGCCGGCCAGATCCACGTTCGCGGCCTCGGCCTCGGCCTGGATCTGGGCGGCCCGTTCCTTGGCGGTGAAGATGCCGAGCTCGGCCCGGGTGTCGTACGGCAGGAAGTCCAGCGCCAGGCGACGGAAGATGTAGTCCATCACCGACGCCGCCATGCGGATGTCCGGGTCGTCCGTCATGCCGGCCGGCTCGAAGCGCATGTTGGTGAACTTGCTGACGAACGTCTCGAGCGGCACGCCGTACTGAAGGCCGATCGAGATGGCCACCGAGAAGGCGTCCATGACGCCGGCCAGCGTGGAGCCCTGCTTCGACATCTTGAGGAAGACCTCGCCGAGACCGTCGTCGGGGTACGACGACGCGGTGAGGTAGCCCTCGGCGCCGCCGACCGAGAACGACACGGTCTCCGACGGCCGCTTCTTCGGCAGCCGCTTGCGGACCGGCCGGTACTCGACGACCTTCTCGACCACCTTCTCCGTCTCGACCGCCGCCTTGCTCTTCTTCGCCGCGGACAGCGGCTGGCCGACCTTGCAGTTGTCGCGGTAGATCGCGAGCGCCTTGAGGCCGAGCTTCCAGCCCTGGTAGTGGATCTCCTCGATGTCCTCGACGGTCGCCGACTCAGGCATGTTGACGGTCTTGGAGATCGCGCCGGAGATGAACGGCTGGACCGCCGCCATCATCCGGACGTGGCCCATCGGAGCGATGGACCGCTCGCCCATCGCGCAGTCGAAGACGGTGTAGTGCTCGGGCTTGAGGCCGGGCGCGTCCATGATGTGGCCGTGCTCGGAGATGTACTCGATGATCGCCTCGACCTGCTCCTCGGGATAGCCGAGGCTGCGCAGCGCGCGGGGCACGGTCTGGTTGACGATCTGCATCGAGCCGCCGCCGACGAGCTTCTTGAACTTGACCAGGGCCAGATCGGGCTCGATGCCGGTGGTGTCGCAATCCATCATCAAGCCTATGGTGCCGGTGGGAGCCAACACCGCGGCCTGGGCGTTGCGCCAGCCGTTCTTCTCGCCGATCTTGTTCCCGCTCTGCCACTGCTTGGTGGCCTCACGGACGACCTCGGTCGCTACCGCGCCCTGCGGGCGGATCGCGTCGTTCGCGGCGGCGTGCTTGCGCATCACCCGCTTGTGCGCCTCCGCGTTGCGGGCGTAGCCGTCATAGGCGCCCACGGCGGCGGCCATCTCGGCGGAGCGACGGTACGCCGTACCCGTCATCAGCGACGTGATGGCGGCGGCGAGGCCGCGGCCGCCCTCCGAGTCGTACGGCAGGCCGGACGCCATCAGCAGCGCGCCCAGGTTCGCGTACCCGATGCCCAGCTGGCGGTATGCGCGGGTGGTCTCGCCGATCTTCACGGTCGGAAAGTCCGCGAAGCAGATCGAGATGTCCATCGCGGTGATGATGTACTCGACGCTCTTGACGAACTTCTCCACCTCGAAGCCGCCGTCGGCCTTGAGGAACTTGAGCAGGTTGAGCGACGCGAGGTTGCAGGACGAGTCGTCCAGCGACATGTACTCGGAGCACGGGTTCGAGGCGGTGATCCGGCCGGTCTCGGGGTTGGTGTGCCAGTCGTTGATCGTGTCGTCGTACTGCAGGCCCGGATCCGCGCACTCCCACGCGGCCTGGGCGATGTCGCGGAACAGCTGCTTCGCGTCGACGGACTCGATGACCTCACCGTGCAGGCGGCCGCGCAGGTCGAACGTGCCGCCTTCCTCGACCGCGCGCATGAATTCGTCGCTGACGCGTACCGAGTTGTTGGCGTTCTGATACTGCACGCTGACGATGTCGGAGCCGCCGAGGTCCATGTCGAACCCGGCGTCGCGCAGCGCGCGGATCTTGTTCTCCTCGCGCGCCTTGGTGAAGACGAACTCCTTGATGTCCGGGTGGTCGACGTCGAGGATGACCATCTTCGCGGCGCGCCGGGTGGCACCGCCGGACTTGATGGTGCCCGCGCTGGCGTCCGCCCCGCGCATGAAGCTGACCGGGCCGCTGGCGGTGCCGCCGGAGGAGAGCAGTTCCTTGCTGGAACGGATCCGGGACAGGTTGACGCCGGAGCCCGAGCCGCCCTTGAAGATCAGCCCCTCCTCCTTGTACCAGTCCAGGATGGAGTCCATCGAGTCGTCGACCGAGAGGATGAAACATGCGCTGACCTGCTGCGGCGACGCGGTGCCGACGTTGAACCAGACCGGCGAGTTGAAGCTGAACACCTGGTGTAGCAGCATCCAGGTCAACTCATGGTCGAAGATCTCGGCGTCGGCCGGCGAGGCGAAGTAGCCGTGCTCCTCGCCCGCCTTGCGATAGGTGCTGACCACGCGGTCGATGAGCTGCTTGAGCGACCACTCGCGCTCCGGCGTCCCGACAGCGCCGCGGAAGTACTTCGTGGTGACGATGTTCGCGGCGTTGACGCTCCACGAGGTCGGGAACTCGACGCCCCGCTGCTCGAAGTTGATCGAGCCGTCGCGCCAGTTGGTCATGACGATGTCACGACGCTCCCACTCCACCTCGTCGTACGGATGGACGCCCTCGGTCGTCCAGACCCGTCCGACCCGCAGCCCCCCGACCGGCGTGCTCGCGCCGCTCGCGCGGCTGCGCTGCCTACCTGCTGTGATGCCGTCCCCGGCCATGGTGTTCCCCCTCGTTTGTTACCGCTCAGTCGGTGCGTGTACTAGTTCCCGGTCGTATTGATCTTGGGCCCGCGGGCGCCCGGCCGGGTCGCGACGGCGTGTCGCACCGTGGCCTCCCGCGCCACCGCGGGCTCGCGGAGCGCGGCGATCTCCTTTTCAAACTCGTCCAGCGAGTCGAACGACTTGTAGACGCTCGCGAAGCGCAGGTAGGCGACTTGGTCGAGCTCGCGCAGCGGCCCGAGGATGGCCAGGCCGACCTCATGGCTGGGAATCTCGGCCGCACCCTTGGCCCGGACAGTCTCCTCGACCCTCTGCGCGAGCAGCGCGATCGAGTCCTCGTCGACAGGACGGCCCTGGCAGGCCTTGCGGACGCCGCTCATGATCTTCGTACGGCTGAACGGCTCGGTGACGCCGCTTCGCTTGACGACGGCGAGCACCGCCTCCTCGACGGTGGTGAACCGCTTGCCGCACTCCGGACACGAGCGGCGACGCCGGATCAGTTGGCCGTCGTCGGCCTCACGCGAGTCCACGACGCGCGAGTCGGCGTGCCGGCAGTACGGGCAACGCACCGCGATCCTCCCTTACCTCCGGCACGCCAAACAC
>JBKOWB010000382.1:0-7419 GCA_046724195.1 Actinomycetota bacterium | reverse complement strand
CCGTACGCCGCGGTTATCGGCCCCACGTCGATGCGGGACAGCGCGGCCACCAACGTGCCGATCATGACAATCAGCGCCAGCGCGATCGCGGTCGACCATGGACGGACCAGGGACACGCCTACGTAATGCAGCGACACCACCGCGGCCACCCCGGCCCGGTCGAGCGCGGCGCGGGGATCCGTCGCCGCGACCGACGCCACGCCGTATCCGAGTGCGACCGCGCCGCCGAGGAGCAGCGGCGACCACCATGGCAGGCCGAACGCTGACGGCGCGCCGATCGTGGCCAGAGCCACAGCAACCGCACCGATGTCGTACGACATGGGCCGGGGCAGCACCGTCGCGGCCGCGACCGCGATGATGACCAGCGCGATCGGGGCTTGCCATGCTCCGGCGGGCGCCGCGGCAGGGTAACCGCTGAGGTCGGAACTCCACAGCGGACCGGGTGCGGCGAGGATGCGCAGGCCGTCGCTGATTGCCGCCCAGCCGGCGATCGCGCCGACGACGAGCCCGGCCAGCATGAGGCCGCGCACCGGGCCGCGTCGCCAGTCCGCCGGCAGTGCCCGCACGCCCAGCCCGACGACAAGCACGACCAGCCCACCCAGCACAAGCGGGGCGGACGGGAATGCCAGTGCGGCCACCCGCGCCAGGGCCCCGCAGATCGCCACGGTGGCGGCGGCGGCCGCGATGTCCGGGCCGTCCAGCATCCGGTCGGCGCGCCGGCCATTGTCGATCGACTTGGCGAAGAACAGCAGGCCGGCGGCCGTGAGGAGCAATGCCCCGACCCAGACGTCGGGCGCGGTGGCGCCGGGCGCGAAGATCGCGGCGAGCGCCATCGCGACCGCGCCGAGCCCGGTGCCGGCGGTCAGCGGCAGGCTGATCTCCCGGCGGGCGACCTGGAACACCGCCGCGTATGTGAGCGTGCCGGCGACGGCGAGGAAGCCCCAGGCCAGCGCGGGCACGGTGACGGCCTCGGTGGGCGGGGGTCCGGCGCCGCGGTCGGACGTCGCCAGCACGGCGGTCACCGCGGCGCCGGGCAGCGCGAGCGCGGCGGCGCCGGAGGCCCAGTCGCCGACCAGCCAGGCGTACAGCCGGACCGGGATCTGCCGGGCCGCGATCGCGATCATCACGCCCGCACCGGCCAGCGCGGTCAGCACCGCGGCGGTGAGCCACGACGCGCTCAACGCCACGCCGGCGCCGAACAGGCCCACCACCCCGGCCGCGGCAATGTGCGCGATCGCGATCCGCCGCGTGCGGGCCATCAAGCCGGCGGCGCCGAGGCCGATCGCTGCGATGACCAGCGGCCACGGCGCCTCCGACCAGGGCAGGCCCAACGACGCCGGTACGGCGAGCGCGGTCAGCGCCACGCCGGTCACCGCACCCTCGTGCCGGAACTGGGCGGGCAGCGCGAGCGCCGCGGCGATCGTGAGCAAGAGCGCGCTGAACGCCAGGAGCCAGCCCATGTCGCCGGCCGCGTCCGCGATGGTCTTCGCGTACGCGGCCGTGTCGGCATGCCAGATCGGGCGCGCGGCCTGCACGGGCGCGAGCGCGGCGCGCAGCGCGTCGATGGCGACGAAGATGCCGATGAGCGTGAGCGCTCCGGCCGAGGCGTACTGCGGGCCGCGGCGCGCGTCCTCCGGCACCAGGCCCACCACCGCGCCGGTGACCGCGACAGCGGCGGACGCGGCCACCAGGGTCCAATGTGGAGATGCCACGGCGGCGACGCGCGCGCAGGCCGCGATGACGGCCAGCGTCAGCACACCCCCCGCGATGTTGCGGGCGGTGAGCTGGTTGAGCAGCCGGGCGGCGGCCGACGCGGTCACGGCGGCGAGCACCAGGATCAGGCCCGACCGGACCGCGTCCGGCACGGTGCCGGCGCTGATGAGCGCCCCGCCCGCGTACAGCAACGCGCCCGCCACCGCGACGCAGAGCAGCGCGAACGTCAGCTCGCGCAACCAGTCGGCGGACGGCGGCGACGCCGGCGGAGCGAGCGGCACGGTGCCTGCGGGCGGCGCGCCGGCCGGCCGCGGACCGGGGAAGATCCTGGTGGGCACCCAGCGCCGCCGCCGGTTGCCGGTCATCGACTCGATGATCAGGTCGGGCTCTTCCGGCCGCGACTCGGGCCGGGCCGGCGCGTCCGCCGCATAGGCGGCCGGATCCGCGGGGTCCGGACCGGCATCGCGGGCTGGGTCGTCGGCCGCGCCGATGCCGGGGGCATCCGCCTGCGCCATGCTTTCGCGATCGGCCGCGCCCGGACGGCCCAGCGGCCAGCGCGGGATCAGCCGGCCGCGCCGGATCACAGTGGTGAGAAGGAGGAGATCCAGCAGGGCCACGGCGGTCAACGTCAGGCCCCAGCCGGCCGGGCTCTGGATCACCGGGTACGCCAGCAGCGGCGGCACCGGCTGCACGGCGATCACGGTGGCGTACCGGGGGGACGCCAGGCGGGTAACCCCGGCGTAGAGGAACGCGGCGACTGCGGTGATCGCGAACGTGACGCCGAGGAACACCGGCGTCGGCACGCCGGGCCCGCCGGCGAGCGAAGTGCCGTGCAGCACGTACAGCGTCATGGGGAGCAGGACCAGCCCGACGGCCGCGACCGACTCGGCCGTAGAGGTCAGGCCGCGGCGGGCGATGCCAGGTGCGACGGTAAGCGCGATCGCGGTGGCGAACGCCAGGATCGCGGCGCGGCCGAATTGGTTGCTGACCGCCACGCCGGCGAACACGACCGCGGCGACGCCGAGCAGCAGAGCACCGAGGCCGAGCAAGATGTTCTGCACCGACTGCGTGGACGCTTCGGGCTGGTGCGCCGCCTCACCCTGGGCGCCGCGCGGTGCGCTCGCCGGGCGTTCGGACGCCGGCGGATCGTCAACCAGGACCGTCACGCCGTCGCTGGCCACCCCGGGAGGTCCGGTGTGTGGCGTCCCCGGCGCTGCCCAGGACGGCGGCCCTTCCTCGGCCGGCGGGCGCTGCCCGCGCGGCTGCCGCTCACCGCGCGGCGGGAGATCTCCGCGCGGGGGGACCCCGCCGGTCGGGGGAACGTCCGCGGTCGGCGGCTTCCGGCGTACTCGGCGGGGCTTTGCGGCTTTTTTAGCCCTTTGTTCGTTGGCATGCGCGAGGATGTCGCGCTGGAACTGCGCGGCCTGGATTTTGCTCGCGATCTGCATCCGCTCCTTGGCGGCCGCCATGTCACGAACCTTCAGATCCGCGATCGAGGCATCGATGCGGGCCAGCTCGTCGTCGTAGCTGTCGGGCTCTTCAGCCTGCGCCACGGCACCTCCTCGACCAGCCGGCGACGGTGCTCCCGATCAACCCGCGCGACCCCGGCCCGTCGCGCGTCCTTACTAGAGCATGCCGGTACGACAACTCATTAGAACAGGCTCAAGCGGGTCGAGAGTGCATTAACCGGGCCGCGCCGCCTCGCTACAACGTCGGATGCGGGCGGCCCATGCCGCGGTACTGCCAGCCGGCCTTGGCCCAGAGGACCGAGTCGAGGCAGTTCCGGCCGTCGATGACGAGCTTCCTCGCGACCACGTCGCCGAGCGTGTGCGGGTCGGCGTTGCGGAACTCGGCCCACTCGGTGAGCACGCAGACCAGCTCGGCGCCCTTGACGGCGTCGGCCATCGTCTCCTCGTATTCGAGGCCGGGCTGCGCCGCCATCGCGTTCTCCATGCCCTGCGGGTCGTAGACCCGTACGTCCGCGCCGGCCTTGGCCAGCGACGCGGCGATCGCCAGGCTGGGCGAGTCGCGGACGTCGTCGGAGTTCGGCTTGAACGCGGCGCCGAGAACGGCGATCCGGGTGCCGGACAGGTCGGGACCGGCCGGGCCCGAGGGCCGGGCGAGCAGCTCGGCGGCGAGCTGCAGCACCCGCCCGCGGCGGCGCAGGTTGACCAGGTCGACTTCGTGCAGGAAGCGCAACGCCTCGCCCGCGCCGAGTTCCTGCGCGCGGGCCTGGAAGGCGCGGATGTCCTTGGGTAGGCAGCCGCCGCCGAAACCGACGCCGGCCTGCAGGAAGCGGTTACCGATGCGCGGGTCGTACCCGATCGCCTTGGCCAGCTGGGTAACGTCGCCGCCGGCGACCTCGCAGACCTCGGCCATCGCGTTGATGAAGCTGATCTTGGTGGCGAGGAACGCGTTCGCGGCCACCTTGACCAGCTCGGCCGTGGCGAAGTCGGTGACCACCAGCGGCACCTCGCGGTCCTCCGTGGCGGCCAGGTCGAACACGCCCTTGTGCGCGGCGTAGAGCAAGCCGTTCGCCCAGTCGGTCTTGACGCCGACGACGATACGGTTCGGCCGCAGCACGTCCTCGACCGCGAAACCCTCCTGCAGAAACTCCGGCGACCACGCCACCTCGACCTCGAGCGCGGGGTCGGTGTGCTTGGCGACCAGCTGCTCGATCCACTCGGCGGTGCCGACCGGGACTGTGGACTTGCCGACGATCAGCGCACGGCGCTTGAGGTGGCGGACCAGATTCGTCACGGACATCTCGACGTACGACAGGTCGGCGCCCATACCGTCGCCGCGCTGCGGGGTGCCCACGCAGATGAAGTGCACGTCGGCGAAGTCGGCGACCTCTTCGTACGACGTCACGAAGCGCAGCCGGCCGGAGGCGAGGTTGCGGCGCAACAGCTCGTCGAGGCCCGGTTCATGGAACGGCACCTGGCCGGCCTGCAGCTTCGCTATCTTGGGCTCGTCGACGTCGAGTCCGAGGACGTCGTAGCCCAGCTCAGCGAAGCAGATGGCGTAAGTCGCGCCGAGGTAGCCGGTGCCCAGGAACGCCAACCGCGGGCGCTGGGCACCCGAAGGCGGCTGGACTGCCGGGAATGCCGGCACCGGCTGGTTCGTGGTGGGGTACGGGATCGTCACGCCAGTTGTCTCCGCTCAGCGTCGCTTCCGGGGGGCATTCACTTTCTCATGGCTGATCTAACAGCGGTGTACCCAGGATGGTGCACGCACCCTACGCGCCGGTAACATGTCGGGGAGCCGACCAGGAGGGCCAGCCGCCAATGACAGCGTTCGACGTCTACCAGGTGCCGGAAGATCACGAGGCTATCCGCGCCGCGGTGCGCGAAGTCTGCGACGCCCGGGTCGCCCCGAACGCGGCAGAGGCCGACGAGAGCGGCGAGTTCCCCAAGGCGTCGTACGACGCGTTGCGCGCCTCTGACTTCCACGCCCCGCACATCCCGGTCGAGTACGGCGGCGCCGGCGCGGACGCGCTGGCCACCGCGATCGTCATCGAGGAGGTCGCACGCGCCTGCGCGTCGTCGTCCCTCATTCCGGCGGTGAACAAGCTCGGCACGCTACCCCTTCTCCTGGCCGCGTCCGAGGATCTGAAGCGGACGTACCTGACGCCGGTCGCGGCCGGCGAGGCGATGTTCTCGTACTGCCTCTCCGAGCCCGAGGCCGGCAGCGACGCCGCGTCCATGACCACCCGAGCCGTCCGCGACGGCGACTACTGGGTGCTCAACGGCGTGAAGCGCTGGATCACCAACGCCGGCGTGTCGGAGTACTACACGGTCTTCGCGGTCACCGATCCGGTCGCCGGCTCCCGTGGCATCTCGGCGTTCGTGGTGGAGAAGTCCGACGAAGGCGTCAGCTTCGGCGCACCCGAGAAAAAGCTCGGCATCAAGGGCTCGCCGACCCGCGAAGTCTATTTCGACAGCGTCCGGATCCCCGCCGACCGGATGATCGGCGACGAGGGCACCGGCTTCGCGACCGCGATGCGGACGCTGGATCACACCCGGGTCACCATCGCCGCGCAGGCCATCGGCATCGCACAGGGCGCGCTCGACTTCGCCAAGAACTACGTCAAGGAACGCAGCCAGTTCGGCAAGCCGGTCGCGGACTTCCAGGGCGTCCAGTTCATGCTCGCGGACATGGGCATGAAGCTCGAGGCCGCCCGCCAGCTGACCTATGTGGCCGCCGGCAAGAGTGAACGCGAGGACGCCGACCTGACGTACTTCGGCGCGGCCGCGAAATGCTTCGCGTCCGACGCCGCCATGGAGATCACCACGGACGCGGTCCAGCTGCTCGGGGGGTACGGCTATACGCGCGACTACCCGGTCGAGCGGATGATGCGGGACGCCAAGATCACTCAGATCTATGAGGGTACGAACCAGGTCCAGCGAATCGTGATGGCGAGGGAGCTGCTGAAGAGCTAGGGCTTGCATCGTGGTCTTAGCCCCGGCTGCCTGCCGACAGGATGGCCGCTCATCGGCGATTGACCTGCTCGACCAGGCCATTGCGGATTACGTGGTTTCGTCCTCGGGATGGCGCTTTGCCGGCGGCGGGAACAGGCGGCGAGTATCGTCGGCGGCCTCGCCAGCGGGGCGCTCGAGGTTCATGACGGTCATGAGGCGCTTGCCGCCGCCCACGTCGACCGTCGTCTCATCGTCGGCGTCCTGACCCGGCTGTCCAGCCCGGTGCGGCGGCACGATCCGCGTGGTGGGGTCATCGCCCGGGTTCGGGCGCTCCGCGCCGACGATGGAAGGCGCCTTAGGGGGCTCGCGCCGCACGGTGACGGCCTCACCGGGCGGGTTCTTCGCGGGGAACCTCAACACCTGGGTATTTTCGCCGGGCGGTTCGACCGTCCCGGTGGGAATCCGGATGACTTGGGTGTGGTCACCGTCGACGGGCTGGTTGCGCTGGTCCGGCCGCTTGATGACCTGGGTCCGATCCTCGTTGGCCGGTAGCTTGTGCGGCCCTGGGAGCTTGATGACCTGGGTCGCCTCAACGTCGACCGGCTGCTTGCGCTGCTCCGGGAGCTTGATGACCTGGGTCTCTTCGCCGCGCCCGATCGGGACGACCTGGGTTTTCTCGCCCGGATGGATCAACTGTGTCCGGTCGAAGTCGTGTGTCGGCTTGCCCCCAGGGCGCCGGTCCAGATTGTGATTTGATCGATCAGCGACCGGAACCTTGATGACCTGTGTCTTCTCGTGCCCGTCATCGGCCGGGGCGGTCGCGGTCGACTCGTCCGCGGCCGTGGGCGGGGAGGTCGCGGTCGACTCGTCCGCGGCCGTGGGCGGGGAGGTCGCGGTCGACTCGTCTGAGGCTGCGGCCGGGGCGGTCGTGGTCGCCTCGTCCGCGGCGGCGGCCGGCGCGGTGGCGGTGGACCGGTCTGGGATCGCAGCCGGGGCGGCGGCGGCCGTCTCGTCCTCGGCCGCGGCGGTCTCTCCAGCCGGTCCGGGTCCTGGCGCGACATCGGTCTTCTCGTCCATCGCCGGTGGAATGGCGACGGCCGCTGCGGTCTCGTTCTCCTCGTCCGTCGCCGCCCCGACGCCCGTCGTCTGGTCCTGTTGCGCCGGCGCGGGCACGGAGTCCGTGTCCCCGTTGTCCGAGGTCGCTTTCGCGAGGGTTATCTCGCCGGACGAGGAGACCTCGTAGGTCGCGAGGGCCTCCTCCGCGGGTGCGACCGGAGCTTCATCG
>JBKOWB010000083.1:0-3524 GCA_046724195.1 Actinomycetota bacterium | reverse complement strand
GGGGACACCGGGCCGAGCTTGAGCCGCTCGCCGCGGAACACCGTCCACGCGCCGGGCGCCGGCGTGCAGGCGCGCACCCGCCGGTCGACCGCGAACGCCGGGTCGTCCCAGCGGACCCGAGCGTCCTCGACGGTGATCTTCGGCGCCAGTGTGATGCCATCCGCGGGCTGCGGGTGCGCCCGTGCGGTGCCCGCCTCGATGGCGTCGAGGACCGCGACGAGCAGGCCCGCGCCCTCGGTGGCGAGTCGTTCGAGCAGGTCGCCGGCCGTGTCCGCGGGCCGGATGTTCTCGGTCAGCGTGCCGTAGACCGGTCCGGTGTCGAGGCCGGCCTCGAGCTCGAAGACGCTCGCGCCGGTGACCTCGTCGCCGTGCAACACGGCATGCTGTACGGGCGCGGCGCCGCGCCAGGCGGGCAGAAGGGAGAAATGCAGGTTCACCCAGCCGTGCTTGGGGATCTCGAGGGCGGCGGGCGGGACCAGTGCGCCGTAGGCCACCACGGGCACGCAGTCCGGCGCGAGGTCCCGCAGCCGTTCGAGAAACTCGGGCTCGCGCGGTCGCTGCGGCGTGAGCACCTCGATGCCGTGCTCGTCGGCCCACGCGCCGGCGGGCGAGCGCACAAGCCGGCGGCCGCGGCCGGCTGGCGCGTCGGGGCGGGTGACCACGGCGAGCAGGTCGTGATTGGAGGCGGCGATGGCGTCGAGGCTGGGCAGCGCGACGGCCGGGGTACCGGCGAAGACTAGTCGCATGGTCAGCGCCTCACCCCGAAGATCCCGCCGAGGTGCGGGCTTTCCTTGATCGTGGGTGGTCGGGCGGCGTCGTACCACTCGGCGGCGCGGATCTGCCTCATCGCCTCCTTGCGGCCGGCCGGGTCAAGCCGGTCCAGGAACAGCACGCCGTCGAGGTGGTCGGTCTCGTGCTGAACGCAGCGGGCCATGAGCCCGGTGCCGATCAGCTGGATCGGATCGCCGTGCTCGTTGAAGCCCTGCGCGACCACGTTCTGCCGGCGCTTCGTGTCGACGTACACGCCGGGGATGGACAGGCAGCCCTCCGGGCCGTCCTGCTCCTCGTCGTCAGGGAACGACAGCACCGGGTTGACGATGTGGCCGACCACGTCGTCGACGTCGAACGCGAACACGCGCAGGCCGACACCGAGTTGCGGGGCGGCCAGGCCGGCGCCGCCCTCGTTCTGCATGGTCTCCACGAGGTCGGCGACCAGCTTGCGCAGTTCCTTGTCGAAGTCGACGACGGCCTCGGCCGGCGCACGCAGCACCGGGTCGCCGAACAGGCGGATGGGCTGGACGGTCACGCGGCGGTACTCCTTCGTCAGACGACGTGCTCCAGTCTACGGAGCCCAGCGTCACGGCCCGCGTCGCCCAGCCGTGCCCCACCCTCTCGCCGTCCGGCCAGTTGATCATGGAATAGCGCGACGATTTATCCCATTTGCCCCGGGCAAACCCCATGATCGACTGGGTCCACCGGGCCGGGCGGCGTTCATCGGTCCATTGTGCTGGTATCTGCCATGTCGGCGTCGATCACGGTTCACCGGCGGAGCCTACGGTGGCGCTTCATGCGACGAATTGCCTCCCGCGTGGCCGGCGGCGCCGGTGTCCTGATTGTGTCCCTCGCGCTGCTGGCCGCACCGACCTCCGCCCACCAGCGCGACGTCAAGGTGCCCACCCTGACCGGCTTCGCGTCCCTGCCCGCGCTGACGTTCGTCCCGGGCAGCGAGCCGTCCGGAGCGGCGCTCGGCACCGCGCCCGTTAACGGCATCGCGGCGCCCTGGCCCGACCAGCCCGTCCAAGGCTTCTCCGGCGTGCTGCGGGCCGGCGACGGCACGTACGACGTGCTCTCCGACAACGGGTACGGCACAAAGGCGAACAGCGCCGACTTCCTGCTCCGCATCCAGCATCTCGGCCCGGTCCTGTCCACCGGAAAGATCGACGTGCTGGGCGGCATCAACCTCACCGATCCGGACGAGAAGGTGCCGTTCGCGCTGACCCGCCCCGACCGCGTGCTCACCGGCGCGGACTTCGACGTCGAGTCGATCGTCCGGGCCCGCGACGACTCGCTGTGGATCGGCGACGAGTTCGGCCCGTGGCTGCTGCACTTCGACCGGGCCGGGCGGCTCCTGACCGCGCCGATCCCGCTGCCCGGCGTGCGCGCGCCGGAGAACCCGGCGGGCTCGCCGAACCTGCCCAGCAGCAAGGGCTTCGAGGGCATGGCCCACTCTCCCGACGGCCGCTATCTGTACCCGATGCTGGAGGGCACCGTCGCCGGTGACACCCCGGGCGACCTGCGGATGAACGAGTTCGACACCACGACGGGCGGGTACACCGGCCGCCGCTTCACGTACCGCCTCGACGACCCGGTGAACTCGATCGGCGACGCTATCCCGGTCGACGCCAACCGCTTCCTGATCATCGAACGCGACCAGAAGCAGGGCGACGCGGCGGCGCTCAAGCGCATCTACCTCGCCGACCGCCGGGACCGCAACCACGACGGCGTCATGGACAAGACGCTGGTCGTGGACCTGTTGAACATCGCCAACCCGCGCGGTCTGGGCGGCTTCGGCCCGGTGTTCCGCTTCCCGTTCGTCACGATCGAGGACGTGGCGTTGCTCGATGGCCAGACGGTGGCCGTCCTCAACGACAACAACTTCCCAGGTTCGGCGGGTCGCACTCCGGGCGTCGCGGACAACAACGAGTTCATCACCGTACGGCTGGCGGAGTCCTTGCATCCCGATCCGCGCGTCCTGCGCTGAGCCCTCCGCGTTGAGCCTTTCTGGCGCGCCCCCGTGCGAGGGGAGCTGCGCGGGGGCCCGGGCCGGACTCCACCGGCCCGGGCCTCTCCGCGCGTCGGGCATCTAGAACAGATCGGCCGGATCGATCTGCACACGCACCGGCAGCGCCGCCTTCTTCGCGCTGCGCACCGCCGCCGCCTCGTGCAGGGCGCGGGCCAGGTCGGCGGCCTTCGATCGCGACGCCCGGAGCAGCACCCGCTCCTGCTCGTCCGGCGCGGGCACAGGCCCGAGCAGCTCGGTGCCGTCCGGTAGCCGAGCCGCTCCCAGTAGCTCCGCCACCGCCTCGGGACGCCCGGTGAGGCTCGCCATCCGGGCCGCGGGCGGGAAACCGAGCTCGCGGCGCTCCGCCAGCTCCCGGGCCGCGAACCAGCCTGGGTCCCAGCGCAGCAGAGCCTGGACGGGCGCGAGCGAACCATCCGCGACGACCACCACCTTCCCGCCGGCGGAACCCGGCCGGGCCAATGCGGCCGCGCTCAGCCAGCGCCGCATCGTCTCCTCGGCGGCGCGCAGGTCGGACCGGGTCAGCAGCGCCCAGGTGTCCAGCAGCAGCACCGCGCCGTAGCCTCCCTCCGCGACCGGTTCTGCGCCGGGTGTGGCCACCACGACGGCGGCGTCGGCGGGCACGGTGTCCAGGACCTCGTCGCGGCCGGACGTCCGCACGGGGACACCGGGAAACGCCCGGCCCAACTCCTCGGCGGTGCGCCGGGCGCCGGTGACGGACGCC
>JBKOWB010000238.1:0-3948 GCA_046724195.1 Actinomycetota bacterium | reverse complement strand
TTACTGGAGGTCGCGGCCGCCGCGCTCGTCTATCGCCGTGCGGGTGTCACGCCGTGGACCGGGCAGGTGCGCGTGTCTGCCGCACCCGCCGAGACCGATGCGCCGCTGCCGGGGCCCGCGGGCGCGCGGCTCCTGCGGATCCTCAGCGAAGGCGCGCCCGGAGGCGCGAACGCCACCCAGGAGTTGCTCGCCCAATGGCTGGCCGCGGCCGCGAGGCGGGGTGGGTTCGTGCCGCCCGAGGCGCTGCCCACATTGCTCGACGCGGGGCGCCGGAACGCGGCGATCCGCACCGACCTCGGCCGCGTCGCCGGCCGCCGCGGGAGCTGGCTGGCCGGCATGCGGATGGACTGGCGGTGGCTGCTCGACGAGGCGCCCGGCGCCGGCGTCGCCGACGATCCGGCGGTTTGGCAGGAGGGGTCCAGCGGCGAACGCCTCGCATACCTGGTACGGCTTCGCGGCACCGACGCCGCCGCGGCCCGCGAACTGCTGGAGAAGAGCTGGGCGGCCGAATCGTCGGAGGACCGGGTCCGGTTCATCGCGGCGCTCGAGATCGGGCTCTCTCCAACCGACGACACGTTCCTCGATCGGGCGCTCGACGACCGCCGCAGGGAGGTCCGGGAGGCCGCGCTCGAGCTGCTGCGGTTGTTGCCGGGCTCGTCACTGGGCCGGCGCATGGCCGTTCGGGCGGAGGCGGCCGTACGCCTTGAGCGCCGTGCGTTCGGCCGCGACCGGCTCCTCGTCGACCCGCCGGACCACCTGGACGCGCCTCTGCGCCGCGACGGCGCCGGTACCACCCCGGCTCGCGGCGCGGGCATCAACGCGTGGCTGCTCGAGGAGATCGTCGCCGGTACGCCGCTCGATACCTGGACCGCACGCTTCGACCGTTCCTCCGGAGCCATTCTCGAGCTGATCCGCGGTCACGATTGGGAGACGCCACTGCTGCACGGCTGGGCCAAGGCCGCCATCGCGCAGCGCGACGGGCGCTGGGCCGGCGGCCTGGTCGCGAACGACTCGCACAACAAGGCGGCCGGGCTCCGCGAGTCGGTCCGCTGGGACCTGCACCTGCTGCTGCCGCCCGCCGACCTGGCCCGGATCGCCACCGACTTCCTCCGCCGCGAGGACCACCTCGCGAACCGGCTGCTCGCCATCCACACCGGCGACTGGCCCGACGAGCTCGCGGTCGCCGTCACCGAGACGATCGCGCGTCGCGCCCGTACCGATCGGCACAGCTGGCAGCTCGCCGAGCTGTGCCGCTCGGCGGCGCTGGCCATGCCGCCGCGGTACGCACCGCAGATCGCCGACCTCGCCGCTCAGCTCGACCAGCAGCCCGCCGACCCGTCCCGGGTCCGGCCGGTGGCCGAGCTGGCCCGGACCCTCACCTTCCGCCACGAGATGCTTATGGAGTTCGAGTGACCGCCCTGCGCCCGCACGCCGAGGACCAGTACGCCGACGAGCTGAGCCAGCTCGCCGCCGCCGACGACCGGCCTCGGCCGCCGGGCTGGCGGCTCTCCCCGCATGCCGTGGTGACCTACCTGCTCGGCGACGGCGCGAAGATCACGCCGAAGTACGTCGGCGCGCGCCGGCTCGTGGAGGTCGCCGTGTCCACCTTGGTGACGGACCGGGCGCTGCTGCTGCTCGGGGTGCCGGGCACCGCGAAGACCTGGGTGTCCGAGCATCTCGCCGCCGCGATCTCCGGCGACAGCACGCTGCTGGTCCAGGGCACGGCCGGGACGGCCGAGGAGTCCATCAGGTACGGCTGGAACTACGCTCGGCTGCTCACCGAGGGTCCGACCGACGCGGCGCTGGTGCCGAGCCCGGTCATGCGCGCGATGCGGACCGGCGCGATCGCCCGCGTGGAGGAGCTGACCCGGGTGCCGTCCGATGTGCAGGACGCCCTCATCACGATCCTGTCGGAGAAGACGCTGCCTGTGCCGGAGCTCAACACCGAAGTCCAGGCGCAGCGCGGCTTCAACGTCATCGCCACGGCCAACGACCGCGACCGCGGCGTGAACGAACTCTCCAGCGCGCTGCGCCGCCGCTTCAACACGGTGGTGCTGCCGGTGCCCGCGTCCGCGGACGACGAGGTCGAGATCGTCGCACGCCGGGTGGCCCAGCTTGGCAAGTCGCTGGACCTGCCCGAGGTGCCGGCGGCGCTCGAGGAGATCCGGCGCGTGGTCACGGTCTTCCGCGAGCTGCGTACCGGGCTGACCGAGGACGGCCGCACCAAGCTCAAGTCGCCGACCGGAACCCTGTCCCCGGCCGAGGCCATTTCCGTGATCACCAGCGGCATGGCCCTGGCCGCCCATTTTGGCGACGGCAACCTGCACCCCGGCGACGTCGCGGCCGGGATCGTGGGCGCGGTCGTGAAGGACCCGGTCTCCGACGGCGTCGTCTGGCGCGAGTACCTGGAGACGGTCGTACGCGAACGCGAGGGCTGGCGTGACTTCTACCGAGCCGCGCGCGATGCCTGAGCGGTTCTATGGTGTCCGGCACCACGGCCCGGGTTCGGCCCGCGCCGTGGTCCAGGAACTCGACCGGCAACGCCCGGACGTGCTGCTGGTGGAGGGGCCACCGGAGGCCGACGACCTGGTGCGCTGGGTCGGCCACACCGGGCTCGAGCCACCGGTGGCGCTGCTCGGCTACGCGGCCGACGACCCGCGCCGGGCCGCGTTCTGGCCGTTCGCGGTCTTCTCGCCGGAGTGGCAGGCGATCCGCTGGGCCGTGGCGAACGACGTTCCGGTTCGGTTCTTCGATCTGCCCTACGCCTACCGCATGGCGGCGGACGCCGGGCGGCCGTCGCCGCGAGACGCGGACCCAGCCGATCCGGACGCCGGACCGCCATCACCGGCGACGCCGGCCCCCGGCGGTCCGGAGGCCGGGCCTGCGCCCGACGGGCCCGACGACGGCGGGCGGAAGCCGGTGCGGCCGGTCGATCCGATCGGGGAGCTCGCGGCAGCGGCCGGCTACGACGACCCCGAGCGCTGGTGGGAGGACGTCGTCGAGCATCGGGGGATGCCGGCGTTCGAGGCGATCGCCGAGGCCATGACGGCTATCCGTGAGTCGTCGCCGGAGGATCCCGAGGACCTGGTGCGCGAGGCGTACATGCGGACCGTGCTGCGCGAGGTGCGCCGCAAGCACGAGAACATCGCCGTCGTCTGCGGGGCGTGGCACGTGCCGGCGCTGGCTCGCAAGGTCCCAGTCAAGGACGACACCGCGCTGCTCAGGGGACGGAAGAAGGCCAAGGTCACGTTCACCTGGGTGCCGTGGACGTACGGAAGGCTCGCCTCCTGGTCCGGCTACGGCGCGGGCGTACGCTCGCCCGGCTGGTACCACCACCTGTTCACCACCGCGGACGAGGTGGTTCCCCGCTGGCTGGTCGACGCGGCCGGCGTGTTGCGCGCGGAAGGCGTGCCGACGTCCTCGGCGCATGTCATCGAGGCCACGCGGCTCGCTGAGACACTGGCGAGCCTGCGGGGGCGGCCGCTCGCCGGCCTGGCCGAGGTGACCGAGGCGGCGGAGGCCGTCATGTGCGATGGCGAACCACTGCGGACCGAGCTGATCGGGCGGAAGCTGGTCGTCGGCGAACGGTTGGGCGGGGTGCCGGACGACATGCCCGCCGTACCGCTGGCGAAGGATCTTGCGGCACGGTAGCGTGCCGCGCGGCTCAAGCCCGAGGCGCTCGAACGCCTCCTCGAGCTCGACCTACGCCGCGACATCGACGTGCAACGCAGCCGCCTGCTGCACCGGCTCCGCGCGATCGGCGTGCCGTGGGGTGAGCCGGAGGCCGGCCGGCGGGGCCTCGGCACGTTCCGGGAGTCCTGGCGGCTGTGCTGGCAGCCGGAGTTCGCGGTGCGGCTGGTCGAGGGCAGCATGTTCGGCACGACGGTGGCGGCCGCTGCGTCCGCGAAAGTGACCGGCGCGGCGCGTCGGGCGGGCACACTTGCTGAG
>JBKOWB010000442.1:0-5697 GCA_046724195.1 Actinomycetota bacterium | reverse complement strand
TGGTCGTCGTGCCGTCCGGCCGCGGACCGCCGAGCGGCAGCTCGGCGAACTGCCGGCCGGCGCCGTTGCCCAGCCTCAGCGTGGGTGTGGGGAAGCCGGCCGACAGCAGCGTGGTCGGGTCGAGGTCCAGCACGCGGAGGGCTGCAAGGCCGTTCACGGCGACGGTGAGGAAGGCACCGCGCTCGTCGGCGTCCTCCGGGTACGCCTCGTGGACCAGCGGCGTGAAGCCGGCGTTGTGCAGGGCGATCGCGGCGACGGTGCCGGCGATTCCGCCGCCGGCGATGATGGCTGTGTTAGTCATAGCATGACTATCCATCCGATGACTAAGAAGCGCAACCCCCTTTAAGCTGTGGACCATGACGCCCGCCGAGCCCCACCGGTCCACGCTGGCGATGGTCCTGCTCGCGCTGCTGATGGAAGCGCCGATGCACCCGTACCGGATGCAGCAGATGATCAAGGAACGCGGCCAGGACCAGCTGGTCAACGTCGCGCAGCGCAACAGCGTGTACCAGGCGCTGGATCGGCTGGTCCGGGACGGCCTGGCCCGTCCGGTGAGCACGACCCGCGACCCGGGACGCCCGGAGCGGACGGTCTACGAAATCACCGACGAGGGCGCCACGACGCTTCGGCGCTGGGTGGTCGGCACGCTGCCGACCCCGGCCCGGGAGTTTCCGGAGTTCCCGGTCGCGCTCGCGTTCCTGTCGATCCTGGATCCGGCCGAGGCGCGGTCGCTGCTGGAGCGCCGGGTGGCCGCGCAGGAGGAGAAGCTGGCCGGCATCGTCGCGCAGGCTCCGCCGGGTCTGCCCCGGCTGTTCCTGATCGAGGACGAGTACCGCGCGTCCGCGCTCCGTGCCGAGATCGACTGGCTCCATACGGTCATCGCGGACCTGGCGGAAGGCCGGCTCACCTGGGACGAGGCGTTCATCAAGTCCACTCTGGCCGAGTTCGGCTAGCTACAGAGCGGCGAGGAGAGTGCGGGCCGCCGCGTATGGATCCAGTGCACCGTCGGCGACCTGGGCCGCCAGCTCGTCGAGCGCCGTACCCTCGCGCAGGTTGCCCATGCGCGCGCGGAGCGTACCGAGCGCGATCGCCTCGACCTCGGCGGCGGCCCGGGCCTGGCGGCGCCGGCGCAACTCGCCGGTCTTCTCGAGCCAGGCCCGGTGCTTCTCGATCGCCGCCACCACGTCCTCGATCCCAACGCCCCGGACCGCGACGGCGCGCAGCACCTGGGGCCGCCATTGTCCCGGCGCGCGCTCGCCGAGGCCGAGCATGCCCTGGATGTCGCGGTAGGTTGCGTCGGCGCCTGGGTGGTCCGCCTTGTTGACGACGAAGATGTCGGCGATCTCGAGGATGCCGGCCTTGACCGCCTGGATAGCGTCGCCCATCCCGGGGGCCAGCAGCACCAGCGTCGTGTCGGCCAGCGACGCGATCTCCACCTCGGCCTGCCCGACACCGACCGTCTCGACCAGGATCACGTTGCAGCCGGCGCCTTCGAGGACCCGCACGGCCTGTGGTGTGGCGGCGGCGAGCCCGCCCAGATGACCGCGGCTGGACATCGACCGGATATAGACGCCCGAGTCGGTGGTGTGCTCCTGCATGCGAATCCGGTCGCCCAGGATCGCGCCGCCGGTGAACGGGCTTGACGGGTCGACGGCGAGCACACCGACCCGGTGGCCGGCCTTGCGCAGCGCCCGGACGAGCTCGTTCGTGGTCGTCGACTTGCCGACGCCGGGCGAGCCGGTGAGCCCGACGACTTGAGCCGTGCCGGCGAACGGGGCCAGCGCCAAGGCAACCTCGGGCAGCGCCGGTGAGTCGTTCTCGACCAGGCTGATGAGCCGCGCGACCGAGCGCGGGTCGCCCTCGCGAGCCCGGGCGACCAGCGCGGGGACGTCGGGACGCTGCCTCACCGACCGGCTCCGCGCGCGTCCAGGCTCACGCGGCGGGCACCGTGATGATCAGCGCATCGCCTTGACCGCCACCGCCGCAGAGCCCGGCCGCGCCGGTGCCGCCGCCGCGGCGCCTGAGCTCCAGCGCCAGCGTCAGCACGAGCCGGGCGCCCGACATGCCGATCGGGTGGCCGAGCGCGATGGCGCCGCCGTTGACGTTGACGACGTCCTCGTTGACCTTGAGTTCGCGCATCGACTGGATGACGACCTGGGCGAACGCCTCATTCATCTCGATGAGATCCAGGTCCGCCACGGTGCGGCCGGCCTTGGCGAGCGCGTGCCTGATGGCGTTCGCGGGCTGCGACTGCAGCGAGCTGTCCGGACCGGCCACGTTGCCGTGTGCGACGATCTCGGCCAGCCAGGGCAGCCCGAGCTCCTCGGCCTTCGCCTTGCTCATCACCACAACGGCGGCGGCGCCGTCGGAGATCGGCGAGGAGCTGCCCGCGGTGATCGTGCCGTCCTTGGTGAACGCCGGGCGCAGCTTGGCCAGCGACTCGGGCGTGGCGTCGGGGCGTACGCCCTCGTCGGTGTCGATCATGCCGTCGGCGTCGCGGAGGCCGGCCTTGATCGGCACGATCTCGTCGGCGAAGTGCCCGTTGCGCTGCGCCGCGGCCGCGCGCTGGTGGCTGAGCGCGGCGAACGCGTCCTGCTCGGCACGGGTGATGCCGAGCGCCGCGCCGCTCCGCTCGGTGGCCTCGCCCATCGGGATGCCGTCCCACGGATCCATCAGCCCGTCGTACGCGGTGTGGTCGCGGAGCGGGATATCGCCGAACTTGTGGCCTTGGCGTTCGCCCATCAGCAGGTGCGGTGCGTTCGTCATCGACTCCATGCCGCCGGCCACGATCACCTCGAACTCGCCGGCGCGGATCAGCTGGTCGGCCAGCGCGATCGCGTCGAGCCCGGAGAGGCAGACCTTGTTGACGGTCAGGCCCGGCGTGGTCATCGGGATGCCCGCGGCGACCGCGGCCTGCCGGGCGGCGATCTGCCCGGCCCCGGCCTGCAGCACCTGGCCCATGATCACGTACTCGACCTGGTCGGGGCGGACGCCGCCGCGCTCCAGTGCGGCCGCGATGGCGTAGCCGCCGAGCGCTGTGGCGGGCACGTTCTTGAGGTTGCCGAGCAGGCGGCCCATCGGGGTGCGGGCGCCGCTCACGATCACCGAGCTGGTCACGGGTTTTCCTGTTCTCCGACGGCCGGCGGTCCGGGGTGGCCCTCGCCGACTGAACGATGGTTAGGTAAGACTAGCCGGGTGACCGTTACGCGACCCACCGGGCCGGGCGAGCTCCCCGCCGTCGAATTGTTGCGCATTGACCACGTCGGCGTCGCGGTTGCCGATCTGGACGAGGCGCTGAAGTTCTATGCCGACACGTTCGGCATGCACTGCGTGCATGAGGAGACAAATCAGGAGCAAGGCGTACGCGAGGCGATGCTGGCGGTCGGTACCGATGGCGCCGGCCCCCGCCTCCAACTGCTCGCCCCGGCAACCCCGGAGTCGGCGATAGCGAAGTTCCTCGATCGCCACGGCCCGGGGTTGCAGCAGCTGGCGTACACGGTCGCCGATGTCGAGGCGACGAGTGCGGCGCTGCGGGCGCGCGGTTTGCGCCTGCTGTACGACGAGCCGCGGCGCGGTACGGCCGGCTCTCGCATCAATTTCGTACACCCGAAGGACGCTGGTGGGGTTCTGGTGGAATTGGTGGAACCGTCCTAATTAGGACCTGTTATCGGTGAATCCTCTCGACGGCACGTAGCGCAGCTCAAACCTGATCTATGTTGTCGTTCCGAGGCTTCTGTGGTCTTGCGTGGGCACCCGTGGGTTCGCAAGGATGTCGCAATGCCCCAGCAGCAGGATTCAAACCTTGCGTTCTTCGAGACCGCAAACTCCCAGCATGACTTCACCGTTGTTCTGCGTGGTTATGACCGCGGACAGGTTGACGCGCACCTCGGCCGGCTCGTCGCCGCGCTGAACCAGTCCGAGCAGGCCCGCGGCGAGGCCGAGCAGCGGATGAACGACGCCCAGCGCCGGCTCCGGCAGGCGGAGCAGCGGCTCAACGCCCTCGAGCAGAAGCTCGCCGACAGCAACAAGCTGCTGGAGGAGAACAACCGGCCGACCCTCTCCGGGCTGGGCACCCGGGTCGAGCAGATCCTGCGGCTGGCCGAGGAACAGGCGAACGATCACCGCAGCGAGGCCAAACGGGAATCTGAGGGCATCCTTTCCGCGGCCCGCCTGGAGGCGCGCGAGATCACCGACAAGGCGCGGGCCGAAGCGGCCGCGATGAAGGCGACCGCCGAGCGCGAGGCCGGCCAGGTGCGGACCCACGCCGAGCGGGAGGCGGCCGAGGCTCGTGTGCAGGCCCGCCGCGAGGCCGACACGCTGCGCTCCGATGCCGATCGCGAGACCAAGCAGCTGCGTACGGTCACCGCGCATGAGGTCGCCGAGCTCAAGTCGACCGTCGAACGCGAGGTCAACTCGCTGCGCGCCACGGCCGAGCGGGAGATCACTCAGCTGCGGGCGAAGGCAGCCCGCGAGGCCGAGGAGAAGCGCGCCGAGGCCACCAAGATGCTGACCGACGCCCGCGACAAGCGCGACAAGGACCTGCAGGCCCTCGCATTGGAGACCGCGGAGCGCCGGGAGAAGTCGGAACGCGAGGAGGCCGAGCGGCACGCCGCCCAGGTCAAGGCCACGCAGAAGATGGTCGCCGAGGCCGAGGAGCGGGCCCGCGCCGCCGAGGACCGCGCCAAGGAGATCCAGCAGCGGGCCGAGAGCCGCCGCGTCGAGTCCGAACGCACCGCCGTCGAGGTGGTCGAGAAGGCCCGCGCGCTCGCCGACAAGACGGTCAACGAGGCCCGCGCGGAGGCGACCCGGCTGCTCGGCGAGGCTCGTACCGAGGCTGAGCTCACCACGCAGGCGGCGCGCCGCGAGGTCGAGGACCTGACTCGCCAGAAGGACGCCGTCACCAACCAGCTGGGCCAGATGCTCTCCGGCCTCTCCGGCCTGGTGCCGTCGGTGGGCGCCGCGGCGAAGGCCACGGCCGAGACCGCCAAGACGGACACGCCGGCGCAGCGGACCGGCGATGCCGCGAGGCCCGAAGGCGACAAGCCGGTGGGGGCGAGGACGAACTCCTGAGGCGCCAGCCGGCGGTCCTGAAGTTGCGCCTCCCCTGCGTGTGCGCAACCGTGGACCGGCGGCACGAGATCCACACGGGCCGTATCGGAATTCTCCGGTGCGGCCCGCATGTTTTCGTGCGTGGCCAGACCGGACAAATCACAACAAGACGCGTAGTCCGCCCAACCGGTGTACCGGCACGTGACGGGACAATGCGTACGTGAGGATGGAAAGCATGTCGCACGGCGGTGAAATCTTCGGCCTCGGTGGGGAAGCGGCCTCCGAGCCCAGCTTCGAGACCGCCCTGCGGGGTTACGAGAAAAAGCAGGTCGAGCGATACGTCGCCCGCGCCGAGACCGAGATCGCCGCGCTGGCTGGCGAGCGCGAGCAGGCGTACGCCCAGCTCCACGCGATGGCCGGACAGATCGAGCGGCTTCAGCAGGAGCTCGCCCAGGCCCGCCGCCAGTCCGGCATCGGCAGCGAGGTCTCGTTCCGCCACCTCGGGCCGCGCGTGGAGCAGATCCTAGCGCTCGCCGAGGAGCAGGCCGAGGCGATCAAGACTTCGGCTACTGACGACATCGCGGCCCGGCTCGCCGAGGCCACTCGGATCCGCACCGAGGCCGAGGCGCACGTCCACAACGGTGTCGG